>CAZEIY010000142.1:3118-4966 GCA_964512375.1 uncultured Rickettsiales bacterium
TCCTCCGGTGTGGTTCACCGGTCAGGATCTCAGCGAGAACAACCTGATCCCTGTCTGGGTGCCACGCATCTCGTTTTAGGCGTGTAGTCCCACTCGGTCGCCGCGGCAGCCGCCTCGTTCTACCTGGTCGCGCTCTCAGCGGTCGCCAGGAAGACCAGATCGGTCGGTGGTAGCAGGAAGCTGAGCAGGTCGTCACCAACGGCGCCACAGGTAGTTGGATCTACGATCATGATGCCGTGCTCGGCTGTGGGCTCAGCGGCTGATGGGCTGAGCGTTGCCCAAGCCTCGCCGCTCGGCGCGCTGTCCAGGTGCCAGAGGTTCTGGGTCAGACCAGTCACTCCAGAGGTCTGCTCGGCAGTCTCGCGATTGAAGCAGTGAAGAGAGGAGAGCGCCGGGGTGCCGCCGAATGCCCAACTGCTAGCTACCAGATGGTCGCTGCTGGCGGCCACTCCGCCCAGGTCGGCGTTCAGCTCGGCTTCGCTGAGCAGAACCTCGCCGAACTCACCGGTAGCGGGCACCAGGCTTCGCACCCCACCGTCCACCGTGTAGAAGTCGCCCTCCTTGACGAGTAGAGCGCCGTCATTTCTGGGGTCGGCCTGAATCTGCGGGCTTGGCCCAGTGGCCCACCCGTTGAGGACTGCACCGTCCTCACACCGAAGCTGCAGGATCCGACCTGCCGGATCAGCTCGTAGGTTGTGCAGGTCGAAGCGCTCCAGTGCCACGTACAGGCTACCCCCTGCTGCGACCATGCTTGAGGGCTCGCAGCTACCATCGGCGCCCTCGTCGAAGTCGTGCAGATCAACCGTGTGAAGTACTTCTCCGCTGGCAGGATCGAGAGCGACCAGTTCGCTGCGGTTGTACAGAGAGACCCAGAGCTGTTCGGAACACAGGATGAGCGCGTGGGGGTTGGAGCCAGCGCCTGTGCTCACCTCGAGGTCCGGTTCCCTGCTGAAGTCCCCGCCAGGGTAGCGCCGAATCACGTCCTCGCCGCTTCTTGAGAGCAGGTAGATGTCGTCTCCTTCGGTCTCAAGCACCATGTCCCCGGCGGGGAAGGCCGCCAGTCCGTCGTGGATCTCACCGGAGTCCAGGTCGACGCGAGCCACGATGCTGTCGCTGTAGTCGCTGGTGATCACATAGGCGCTCACCTCGCCAGGGGCGGGCGTCGGCGCGTCCTCACCCGGTTCCGCCGGGACACAGGCTGATACGAGCAGCATGAGAAAAGCAACGATGAGGCGCGAGGGTGTGGGCACGAGCTACCTGGGACTGGCTTGGGTGGTTGGGGGAGACACCTTCCAGCCGATGCTGAGCAGGAGGGAGCGTCCAGGCAGGGGATTGCCACGAAAGTCCTCGATGCGGCGCACAACATCGCCGTTCTCGGGGTGGAGTGGGTCCCGTGGGCCCGTCCAGGTGGTCGAGTCCCCCAGATTTCGAGCTTCCAGGCTGAGCCAGGGAAGGTTGTCGTTCGGATTGATCCGAAGCCCCAGGTTGTGGATTGGACGGGGTGCCTGGGCGAAGAGATTCGTGCGACTGTCGTAGCTGCCCGCGAGGTAGCTGAAGCTCCATCGGAGACTGAGCCATGAGAGAGGGCGTACACCGACACCCAGCTCCAGATCCCACTCCGGAACAAAGGGCACCTTGTTCCCGATGTAGGCACTCTCGGCTTCGGTGATGCGCGCGTCGGTCCATGTGAGGGCTGCGCTGAACTGGATGCGTTGCAGAGCTGAGATCGCCAGGGAGGACTCGACTCCACCAGTGCGCGTCGAGCCGAAGTTAATTGGTACGACCAATTTCTGACTGTTCGCTCTCAGGACGATCGCATTCGTTGTGGTGGTGATGAAGCCGCCTCCC
>CAZEIY010000142.1:4976-9225 GCA_964512375.1 uncultured Rickettsiales bacterium
GAGCAGGCGGAGCGAGGCGTCGACCTGGGACGATCGCTCCGGTAGAAGCGCGGTGTTTCCGACAATCCCACCCCGATCACCGAACAGCTCGGTGAAGCTGGGTGGGCGCATGCCGCGGGCGACCGAGGCGCGGATGACCAGCGCTGGTACAGGCTGAATTGACACGGCCAGGCGGGGCAGGAAGTCGATGGCCTGCTGGCTCTCTTCTAATCCGGGAGCGAGGTCTGAGAAGGGCAGGGCTCCCAGTGCCTGGTTGTGCAGCAGGCTCAGCTCCGCAACACCGAGGATCGTGAGACGCTGCGACCACAGGCTGGCGGTTGCACCGATTCCCACCTGCGCCGCGGCTCGTCTTCGCGGCTCTTCGGAGTCCGAAGAATTCAGGCTTTCGAAGCGTTGGTTGCTCTCGATGAGGAGACGCATGTTGGGGTGGATCTGTAGCCATGAGGTCGCCTGCCATCGCCCCGTTGAGTTGAGCGATAGATGGTCGCTGCGGTCCTCTCGATCACTGGCGCCGACAACGATCTCGCCGAGGCGGTCGCTGAAGCGTGCCCTCCGGTGCAGGTAGCTCAGTCCGGTGTGTAGCTTGAGCCGGGGATGGGCGTGAAGCTGTGCCTGCAGTGAGACGAGGTTGCTGAGTGCGGTCGAGGAGGCCTGCTCGGTCACACCGTGTCCGGGTCCGGGCTCTCCGCCTTCGTGCCAGTGCAGACTCTCTCGAAGGGAGAGGAGCAGCGGTCCCTTCCCCAGTCGTAGTTGAGCGGAGAGGTCGAACTGGTCATGTTCATTGTTGGTCCGCTCGCGGTTCTCATCGTCCTCGCTGTTGTTTGGCGTGCCGGAGTCATCGAAGTAGGGGTAGTTGCCGTCTGTGCCCTGCCAACCGAGGCTGAGCCGCGCATCTGCCAGGCTGCCTGACGTCAAGGTGTTCGAGCTGCCAGTGCGGGCAGAGAGGTATCGGGTCGCGAAGGAACCGATTCCGGCCTTTATCTCGCTTGGAATAGCGCTGCCTGGTTTGCTGATCAGGTGGATGACGCCGCCGATTGGTGCGCCGCCGAGATCGGGCGGTGAGAAGCCGCGCCAGACTTCGATGCGGTCGTAGCCATCGAGAGCGATCTCGCTGAGGTCGACGCTGCCACTGCCGAGAGGATTGAGCGGCACGCCGTCGACCCAGACTTCGACCTGCTGACTGCTTGACCCGCGGATGCCGGCATAGGATGGGTCTCCCACTCCGCCCAGTCGGCGCAGCTGCAGGCCTGGGAGTTGGGCGAGCACATCTGCGAGGCTGGAGCCGGGGGATTGGTCGCGAAGCTCGGCTTCCAGAACCGATGCGGGATGGCGGAATCTCTGTGCGGCCCGCTCGGCCTTGGTTCCCTCGACCTTGACCTTGACCTCGACCTCTTCCCTGTCGCCTCCCTCTTCCTTGTCGCCTTCTTCTTCCTCGCCTTCTTCTTCCTCGCCTTCTTCTTCCTCGTCTTCTTCTTCCTCGGCGTCTCCCTCGCTGACATCTGAGAGGTCGTCCCCCCAGGTATCGGCGTGCAGAGAGAGGGGAGTTAGCGAAGCGAGCAGCGCCAGAGCGCTGGCCCAGCGGGCGGCGCGACCAGCGACGATGACAGTGGCCCTGGTGGGGACTCGCATAGAGCACGACTACGCCGCTGATGAGGCAGTGTCAACGGGAACCCTCGACCAGCAAAGCCGTGTTGAGTAGTCTCCGCGGGTGTTCGAGGCGCGACGAGACAGAGAGTGCCAGGGTGATCTCCTGGCCGCGATCAGGTGCAGTGGCCTTGCCGGCTCGCTCTTCCTGAGTCTTGCGCTTGCCCTCTGTGCGGGCTGCGGCCCAGGAAGTCCTGACGACGACGACACGCTCGCCGATGACGACGATACGCTCGCCGATGACGACGACACGCTCGCCGATGACGACGACAGTGCGGATGATGATGACAGCACAGTGAGCCCGCCTGCTCCCTGCAACGGACACGTTGAGCTCTGTGGTCGGCCCTTTGATCAGGTCGCTCTGCCCGCTACTCACAACTCCATGTCCAATGACGCGGCGGGCTGGTTGGTCCCCAACCAGAACTACGGCATCACCCGCCAGTTGCAGGACGGTGTTCGCGGCTTGATGCTGGACACGCACTACTGGGACGGCGATCTCTACCTATGCCATTCGAGCTGCAGCCTGGGCAGTCAGTTGTTGGTCGAAGGTCTTGCCGAGGTGCGGGACTTCATGGAAAACAACCCCCGCGAGGTCCTGGTCATCATCTTTCAGGATGGAATATCCGCGGCGGATACGGCCACAGCATTCGACGAGGTGGGGCTTGAGCCCTTCCTTCACGGACAGATGGCTGGCGCATCGTGGCCAACCCTCAGTGCCATGATTGATCTGGGGCGCCGCCTCGTGGTCACCGCCGAGAGTGGAGCGCCTCCGCCACCCTGGTATCACCACGCATGGGATCTGTACTTCGACACGCCCTATGACTTCTGGTCGGTGGGCGACTTCAGCTGTGAGGTCAATCGCGGCCAGGCTGATAATGATTTGTTTCTGGTTAATCACTGGTTGGGCCCTCTCTCGTCACCGGGCAACGCCCAGACTGCGAATGCCTGGAGCGTGCTGAACCAGCGTGTCGAGGACTGTCGAGCAGCCCACCAGCGGATTCCCAATCTCGTGGCTGTGGACTTCTACGATTACGGCGACCTCTTCCAGGTGGTGGACTCACTCAATGGAGTCTGGCCATGACCGTTTTGGTGACCGGAGCCTCTGGCCACATCGGTGGGGTGTTGGTTCGTGCCTTGTTGCAGAGGGGGCGTCCGGTGCGGGCGCTGGTTCATCAGGGGCGGACGGCTTTGGAAGATCTCGAGGGTCCGCTCGAACTCATCGATGGGGATGTACTAGATCGTGCATCCATAGACAGGGCCTGCGAGGGCGTGACGACGGTGTTCCACCTCGCTGCCATCATCTCGATCGTGGGTGATCCGACAGGCAGCGTTCGCGCAGTGAACGTCGAGGGGCCTCGTAACGTGGCGGAAGCGGCTCTCGCGGCAGGGGTCCGCCGCATGGTGCATGTCAGCTCCGTGCACGCCTTCGATATCAACTCGGGTGCAGATCGGATTGACGAGGAGAGCCCACGGGCTGGGTCCTCTGCCCCCGCCTACGATCGCTCCAAGGCGGCGGGCGAGGAGGCAGTACGCGAGGTGATCGCTCAGGGCCTCGATGCAGTCATCGTGAATCCAGGCGGCGTGCTCGGCCCTTATGACTTCATCCCATCGCGCATGGGTACCTTCTTCCAGCAGCTGGCCGGCAGGCAGCTGCCTGGCCTCGTGCCGGGGGGCTTCTCGTGGGTCGATGTTCGGGATGTCTGCTCGAGCATTCTCGCGGCAGAGGATCGCGGTCGCTGTGGTGAGAGCTATCTGCTCACCGGGCCGTGGTGCTCGATGACGGAGCTGGCCAGGCTCGCCGAAAACGTGACCGGTGCGAAGGCGCCGGCATTCACTGTGCCTTTGTGGATAGCGCAGATGGCTGCGCCACTCATGACCTTGTGGGCCAAGCTGTGGGGCTCGGAGCCGCTCTATACGAAGGAGGCGCTGCATGCGGTAGTGGCTTGCCGGGACATCAGCTGGCGCAAGGCTGCTGATGAACTTGGGCACTCTCCTCGTCCCATCGAGGAGACAGTCCTGGATGTCTACCGATGGTTCGTTGATGCCCAGAAGCTGCGGCTCCCTGAGGTCGCTGATGGTGAGGTGCAGCTGTGAGCGAGCTTGAGATGTACGAGGTGCTGATCGGGATCATGTTGGGCATGGCTGTCCTGACGTACGTTGCTCTGCAGTGGGTCACTGCTCCCTATGGTCGGCACGGTCGCTCCGGTTGGGGGCCGAGTATTCCCAGTCGGGTCGCCTGGGTCGTGATGGAGAGCCCGGCTGTATTTGTGTTCTTAGCCATCTACCTGGGAGGGCAGAACCGAGGAGCGCTGGTCCCGGGTGTGCTGCTCGGCATGTGGATGCTTCACTACGTCCAGCGCACTTTCATCTTTCCCTTTCGAATACGCAGCGAGGGTAAGGAAATGGCCCTATCCATTGCCTCGATGGCGTTCGCATTTAACCTCTTGAATGCCTACCTGAACGCCCGATGGATCTCTCACTTCGGGGACTACGGTGCTGAGTGGTTGGCAGATCCCCGGTTCCTTTGTGGAGCCCTCTTGATGCTCATCGGCTGGCTGATCAATATCCACAGTGACACGGTCTTGATTCGGCTGCGTGCTCCGGG
>CAZEIY010000143.1:0-9128 GCA_964512375.1 uncultured Rickettsiales bacterium
GGTCCTCTTCGTCATCGTCCTGGTAGCGCTCGAGCTCCTCGCGTCGCTCGCGCTCTTCTTCCTCGCGCCGCTCCCTCTGAATCTCTTGTGCGCGTCGCTCCTCGGAGCGCGACGCCTCTATCTCTCGGTCACGTCGCTCTTCCTCGCGTGCCCTCTCGCGTGCTCTCTCCCGATCTCTTTCGCTTCGCTCTTCGGCCCGTGCTCTCTCCCGATCTCTTTCGCTTCGCTCTTCGGCCCGTGCTCTCTCCCGGTCTTGTTCGCGTCGCTCTTCCTCGCGGCTGCGGCGTTGCTCTTCCTCGAGGCGTTGCTCACGTTCTTCGGTGATACGTTGCTTTTCTTCTCTGCGGAGACGGTCTCGCTCTCGTTCTTCCGCTTGCCTACGGATCTCCTGCTCTCGTCGTCTCTTTTCGCGTTCGTCTCTTGCTACCTGGGCCAGACGTTCTTCCTCTGCATGAGCTGCTCGGGCGGCCGCTTCGCGTTCAGATCGTGCCGCGCGCTTCTTTGTCTGATGGTCGCTGGAGAGTTCGTCGAGGTCGAGGTCGAGATCATCGATCTCGTCTAAGCCAAGGGGGTCATCCTCGCCGCCCACGGGCTGAGTAAGACGACCGTGTCGATCTCGCTCCATCCACTTGCGTTCGTCCTGGTCCTCCCGGCTATCCGGCTCGTCGTCATCAGAGGAACTAAGTTCGTCGTTGAAGTCATCGCCGTCATTGAAGAGGCCGGCCTTCGTATTCGACGCTTGCGTGGGAGCGTCATCGTCGCGGACAGGACGCTGGCCAGTGAGCAGCTCTACCACCAGATCGGGAATGCCTTCGAGCAGAGAGTCTGGGCTCCGGTCGAGTGTGTTCAGCACCTGGCGAACAGCCGTATTGCTGCCCACCTTGTAGAGCGTCAGAACCAGGGTGTAGCGGCTGGACCCCGCCGCGGACACCGTCCCGGTGATGACATGGCTGAAACCGCTCTCGCGGCCGTACTCGTGCACACACGCGGTTCGTTCACCGCAACCAACTGCGACTTCGTCACTGCTGGCGCTCAGTACCAGGTCGTAGCCGCCGCGGATGTCGACTTCGGTGGAGACCAGCGAGGAGATGTTGTCGGCTGCACCGTTGGGTACACCTCGGCTCGACGTGAAGGGGAGTATTCCCGCACTTCCAGCGAGGGCACTGGCAGAGCTCAGAAGGACGCCGGTCAGGCACAAGAGCGCCAGGGAACTGCGTCGAGCGACTCGCAGGCTGCGTCGGGAGGTCATTAAGGGGGAGACTCCAATGGATGCTACTTCTCGCGGCGATCCAGATCGCTGGCTCCGCTCTCTGTAGCCTGGCGAGTATATTGGCGACGGCGCCAGGCACTAAGCAGAAAGATGTGAATACAGGCTCTGGGGAAGACTCTCAACTCTTCTGCAACAACTCTGCAAGATCTGCGACCCTGAGAGGGCTTACGTACCGGCGCTGGGGTAAGAAGAGGAGTTCTCATGAAGCTGAGCAATCCGAACATCCTGACCGCTTTGATCCTCGCAGGTCTGATTCTTGGCGTGCTTATGGGCCAGTTTGTGCTCTTCGACCCCGCTGTGTCCCTTGGTTCGGACCATTGGACCCGGGTGGCCGGTGACATAGTCCTGATTCGACCGCTCATGATGCTCATCGTCCCCTTGATCTTCGTGAGCGTGATCACCGGTGTTACATCGATTGGTTCGCCGAAGGCGCTCGGGCTTGTGGGTGGGAGCACCCTGCTCTACTACTTCGCAACGATGGCTCTTGCCGTTTCGCTGGGAACTGCCCTGGTCTCCGTGGGCAGGCCCGGCGATCTCCCTGGCGAGGTGAGCGAGAAGCTCACCTTTGAGGCCAGTCGTAGCTATGAGGCCAGCAGCGGCGTCTCGGGGAACATCGACAAGGCGCGGTCCAGCAAGCAGGATCATCTGGGGGGCGCCTGGCTCAACATCTTGCGCCAACTGGTCCCCAGGAACGTGCTCAACGACATGGCCCAGGGGCGGACCCTTGGTGTCATCGTGTTTGCCATCCTGCTCGGCCTCGCGCTTGCCTCTGGCGGGGAAGCCTCGCGCCCGGCGATCGACTTCTTCGCCGCCCTGTTTCAGGCGCTGATGACTCTCGTGTTGTGGGTGATCTGGCTTTGTCCTTTGGGTGTGTTCTTTCTGGTGTCGTGGACGGTCGGGAAGATTGGCCTCGCGGCCCTGGTCGGCCCACTGAGCAGCTACATGTTTCTGGTCATCCTCGGCCTCGCCATTCACGGCCTACTTGTCCTACCTGCCGTGCTCTGGTTGGTGCGTCGTGAGAACCCATATCGCTTCATGTGGCAGATGCGAAAGGCGCTGATGACCGCATTTGGGACAGACTCAAGTGCTGCGACCCTGCCAGTTACTATCGAGTCTGCCGAGACCGAAGGAGGCTGCTCGAAGCGTGCTTCCAACTTCGTGCTTCCTCTGGGGGCGACCATCAACATGGATGGGACAGCATTGTACGAGGCGGTCGCTGTGGTGTTTCTCTTTCAACTGCATGGTATCGATTTGCAGTTGGGAGAGCTTCTGGTCGTGGTGGTCACTGCGACTCTGGCGGCGGTAGGCGCGGCGGGCATCCCTTCGGCGGGTCTGGTGACGATGGTGATCGTGATAACGGCGGTAAATTCTTCGCTGGCGGGCCGGGGTATCGAGCCGCTTCCAGTCAGTGCTATCGGTGTGATCATCGGCGTCGATCGTATTCTGGACATGTGCCGCACCACGGTGAATGTCTGGGGAGATGCGGTGGGGGCCAAGATCATTACGCCGATGGTTCCAGATCCTTCCGCCTCGAGTAGCGAGCCCAACTGATTCAGGCTAGTTTTCCGCGGTGCGAATCCTCATCGCTACAGGTTCCTTTCCTCCCGACACAGTTACGAGCATGGCGACCATTGCGCGTCAGCTCTGGGAGCGTCTGCGTCACGACCATGACGTAAGGCTGGTTAGCGGATGGCGTAACGACGTCTCGCTCCTGCCTCGAACTGCTAGTGCCGTTCGCTTGCGTCCAGATCACCCGATTCGCTCTAGCGCCGCGCTCGACCTCGCTGTGCGACGGGCCGCGATTCGCTTTCGGCCAGATGTGATCATCGCGCAGGGACTCGAGATTCCCACCGACCTCGCGCCCACTCTCTCACTGCTAGCTGATCCCTTCTCAGGCGGGGAGCGCTGGGGGAGAGTACGGTCTCTGCGGAACTCTGCGATCAAGGCTCGCATAAGAGGGGCAGCCGTCGCTGTTCTGCCCAGCGACTCGGCCAGACAGCGCCTTGTCGAGCGGGGTATCTCTGAAGAGCAACTTCATGTGGCCTGGCCTGGCGTCGACACGGTTCAGTTTCAACCGGATTCTGCTCTACCAGCTTTGCCCACGAAGAAGGGACAAGGGACTGTGCGGCTCCTTTATGCCGCAAGGATTCTGCAGGGCAAGGGACAGCACGTGGCCATTGAGGCGGTCAAGGGCCTGCCCGCACGCTTACGTGATCGCATTCACCTCGACCTGGTAGGTCCTGTTCTCGACGACGCCTACTTCAACTCCTTGAGACGTCGTGCCCAGGACGCCCCGGTCAGCTTCCACCCTAAGGCCGCCGACCTCTCACCCTGGTATCGCAAGGCCCACGTTGTGCTGTTCCCTACCACCCTCCAGGAAGTCTTCGGCTACTCGGCGGTTGATGGAATGGCCTGCGGTAAGCCGGTTGTCTACAGCAACTGCGGCGCCCTGTCCGAGGTCACAGGGGGAGTCGGCGTGCCGGTAGCCCCAGGGGATGTCGGATCAATGGTTAAGGGGTTGCGCTCGCTGTTGAGTGATCCTGAGCGCTGCCGCGATCTGGGTAATGAGGGCCGAAATCTGGTTCTGGAGCGCTACTCCTGGGACGTCGCCATGGCGCGCTACGAAGCACTGATCGAGCTGGCTGTGCGGCAGTCCTAAGGACCGACGGAGTTCGTAGTTCTGAGCGCGCCAGGCGGTCCCGAATAGACTGCTAGCAGTAGCTGCTATCACAGATGAGCGCACCGTTTATGCGGGAACACCCATTCGCTTGAGGTTGTCGCGAATGCTGGCTGGTGCCCTGCAAGGACGACCATCTTTGTCGACGAAGGCGAGCACCATCTCGGTGCTGGTTAGTATCTGTTCATCGCGACGGATGGCGTAGGACAGTTGCACTCTGCTGGCGCCGGCTGCTCGGCAGCCCTGCTCGACCACGAGCTCATCGAGAAAGAGGCCGCTGCCTTTGAACTTCGTCTCGATGGACGCGACGATCAGCCCGAGTTGAGTTTCCTCGAGGCCCCCTGGCCGCATGCCCAGTTCTCCGAGCAGGGCGACACGTGCACGCTCCATATAGACGAAGTAGCGGGTGTGGTGGACGATGCCGTACTGGTCGACCTCGTCGAACTGCACAGTGACCGGGTAGCGATGTAGCCAGCCCTCGGGGCGTAGGGCTTCAGAAGACAAAAGCGAAGCTGCCCTGCACCGTGAAGATGTTGTTCAGACGAGTGTCTATGTCCTCGTATTGATCGCTGTTGTAGGGCAGGTAGCCGACTGCTTCAGCTGGGTCCTGGTACTGAGTCATCCGGCCCATGCGTGGTCCGGCGTGCATGTAGCCGCCTTCGATTCCTATGAGGATGTGCTCGTCGAGCCACTTCATGTGGACGCCGAAGTCGATCTCGGCGCCGAGCAGCTTCGTCTCGGTGATGTCACCGGCGGACTCGTTGCCCAGGTAGGGGATGATCGCGCCGTCGACCTCGTTGGCCCAGGCCATCAGGAAGCCGAGACGGAATTCCCAGATGTCGCCGGGACGGAACTTGAAGCGAGGATTGATGTAGGTCGAGTTGTAGACTCCGCCCTTGCTCCACAGCCCCTGGGTGTCCTCGTCTCCGACGAACTTCTCGATGGTTCGCTGTGCCAACAACTGCTCGTAGAGGATGAGCCCGACGTTGTAGTCCGAGTGGATTGGTCGACCGGTGAACTTGTCGTCGAGGATGCTGTCATCACCGCTGGCGTAGCCGACCTCGAACAGACCCGTGAAGGTGGGATTCTCGTAGCCGGCGCGAGCCACCAGGCCCGTGATGCTGGCTTCGGTGGTCTTGTCGAAGTCCGGTGCAATGGCGTCTGTGCTGCCGAAGATGTGATAGAATTCGGCCTCGACGAAGGCGCCCCGCATGGCCCAGCGCAGATAGACATCGGGAATCCACACGTTGCTCTCGGTGGAGCGCTGCCAACGGTTCACCCAATAGGTGCCCACGGTCAGATCCATGATCTCCTTGCCGACCTGCCAGTCCTCGCGCTTGAACATCAGGACATAGATCATCTCAAGCACGTCATCGCCCTGATCCGAGAGCCAGATGGGTGATTGGCGGATGCCAGATGTGCCCTCGGCATTTTCATCGGAGATGTTGTCGTCGTCGGTGATCTTCTTGCGAAAGGTGATAGCGCTGGAGTTGACCAGCTTGTCGAAGCCGATAGCAGTGATGATCCCGGGATCATCGGCGGGATCGGGCGTGGCCTTGCCGGTCGCGATGGCGTGGATGCCTTTGATCAGACTGACCGGCCGGGTGGCGAAGATGATGCGGTCGTACGTGGCTCCCTGGTAGGCATCTCCGAAGTCATTTCGGAAGCCATTCCCGTCGTTGGCGAGGATGCCCAGACCCCAGTGGCTGGGCTGGCGGCCAACCCGCAGGAGTCCAAAGGCCGTCTTCCATTCGGCCCAGAGGCGCTTCACCTTGATGGTGTCGGTGACGGTTCCATCGGTCTGAGTCGCACTCGGCGATCCGGCGAAGAGCGGTGTAGCAGCGAGGTTCTCGTTGTCGCCCCAGATGACGTTGTCTAACACGTCGATGGTGGCCTGCACCTTGATGCCACGCATGCTCAGCTTGGGCTCGAAGCGCCCTCGCTGCACAAACCATGAGCTGCGGTTTGGATCATGGATGGCCTTGCGGCACTGGGCCGGAAAGCTGCGGCAATAGCTGTCGACCATCTGGCTGGTCGTGGAGCTCGGGTGCGATGCGCGGAAGCCATCGGCGAATTCAGCCGGAATGTCAGTCGCTGGGTCCTGGAGGTAGTACATGGCCACGTCCCGCGCGCCATCCTTCGGGAATTCCTTGTCGAAGAGGTTACCGAAGAGGTGGCCCCGTACGCGGTAGTAGCCATCCATCTCGAACTTGAGTTCGGGACCACCGGCCTGTGCCGCTGAGGGCAGAGAGACGAGGATGGCCAGAAGGCACAGCAGGAGAGAGGGCAGAGGCCTACGCATTGGATCAGCCGTCGAGCGAGCCGGTGCATTCGTCGGGATAGGGCTTCAGTTCCACATTGGCAATGTTCACCGAGTCGGGCTGTACGAAGAGCGTCGAGGTTGCCAGCATGCACAAGGCGGCGTTCTCGCTGTTCCAGATAACATCGCCGGTGCTGGTGGTCTCGCAATGGGCTTCGTCCTGGGGGATGCCCCAGGTGATTAATGAGTAGCTCTGCCCGGGGGGCACGTTCATCGCTCCGAACAGGCCGTCAGCGCTGATGTGTGTCTGATCACCGTCGGGGTCCTCATCGAGGAAGTAGCGCATCTCGTAGCCATCAGCAGGCGGGGTCACCACGCCACTGGCCCAGTCGATGGTGCCAACGGATGCTTCACCGTTGGCGATGGGCTCGCCAAGGCAGTCGGTCATGCGGCCCGCCGCGATCGCCTTGCCGGGCTCAGGCTCGATACCCACGGTAAGCGGCAACAACTGGTAGGTGGAGTAGGCGACCGAGTTGAAGGTGTGGCTGAAGGGCACAGCGCCGGCGACGATGATGCCGCTCTGATAGGTCTGGTAGGTCTCCTGGGGCTCGAATTCGGTCCAGACGCGGGCGGCGAACGGGCTGCATGCCTGCACGATGCCATCGGGTACGGTGAAGGTGCCGTCGGGAAGGCTGAAGGGCTCTTCCAGCTCCCAGCTGGGTGTGCCGGAGGATGGGTTGTTGTCGCTCCAGAGCTGCACTCTGGCGGCTGCCACGGGCACATCGTCCTGGAAGTCTTCTACGAGACCATCGAGAGCCCCGGTCGCTCCAGGAGTAGGGGTGGGAATCCCAGCGGCCTTGCAGGTCCAATCGCCGGTCACCATCTCGTCGGTGTCGAAGACGCCCGGGTCGCTGTTGCCGTCATCATCGTCATCATCGTCACCTACCGTAGGGTCCAGCGCGCCATCGCAGTCGGAGTCAATGGCATCGCCGGGGAGCTCGTCGGCGCCAGGGTAGATGTCCGCGTTAGCGTCGTCGCAGTCTTCCGGAGGTGAGTGACCATCGCCATCTTCGTCGGTACCACCGCAGCCCGGGAGGGACAGGAGCAGGCCGAGGGTAAGGAGGAGAGCCACGCGAGGCGACATGAGATTCATGAGACGAGTCCTTGTTTTTACGCAAATACTTGAAATGCCTCGGAAAATAGGCATTTTGGTCGGCGGATTGTATGAGGGTGCCTTTGCCGCTGTCAAGGATCTTCCGGTGCAGAGAAGCCTTGACCGGCACGTGCGCGTCAAGAACCATGCGCGACACGATGAACAATTACGCTCTGCAGACCGGTGCTGTCCTCCTCGCTGGCTTCTCTCTTCTCGCGCGCCCAGGCCTCGCTGAACTGCCCCTGTCCAGCTATCCAGAGTGTGGCATCGAGGACGGGCTGTGCCCTTCGGACTACTCGCCCATCGGCCACTGGGAGCTGGGCTCGGGCGTTCCTGAGCAGGTGAATGCTGGTGCGCTCTCTACCGTAGAGGCGGCTCTGGGTACGGGCATGTCGGTGGATCGGGCCTGGAACACCACGACCGGTCGCAGTGATGTGCTGATCGCGGTCATGGATTCCGGGATCAAGTGGAATTCGGGAGGCCTCGTCAATAAGCACTTTCTCAATGCCGGTGAGTTGCCCTTTCCGCAGAGAGCCGACGGAACCGACGAGGGTCGGCACGACCTGAACGCTGATGGCGTATTTAATATGGCGGACTTCGCGGAGGACCCACGGATCTCTGCGTCCAGCGGCGCTCTGCCGCAGGGCCATGCCGATAATCTACGGGATCCGAGCGACCTGATCGCGGTCTTCAGTGACGGCAGTGACGCGGACGGTAACGGCTTCATCGATGACATATCTGGCTGGGACTTCTTCTGGAACGACAACAACGCCTACGACGAGGTGCGCAATGGTGGCTACAGCCACGGTACAAAAGAGGCGCAGTGGTCTACGGAAGAGGGGGGAAATGGCGGTGGGCTGGGCTCGTGCCCGAACTGCATGGTGCTCAATCTGCGGGTCTCGGATTCGTTCGTAGGTGACGTGAACAACTTCGCGAGTGCAGCGCTCTATGCCGTGGATATGGGTGCGCTCGTCATTCAAGAAGCTCTGGGCACCCTGGGAAACACCACGCTGGCTGGCGATGCCATCGACTACGCCTGGGAGCGAGGTGTCACCGTGGTCGGCTCAGCAGGCGATGAGACGTCGTATCACCGCAACTTTCCCGGTGCGAACGCACATACGCTCTACGTTCATGCCATTCGGCACGACACCAGCGAGCCCGAGAACGCGACCACCTTCTTCGCGTATTCCAACTGCACCAACTACGGACCTCGTCTTGACCTGTCGTTCTCTGCCGAGGGTTGCTCATCGGGAGCCACGGGGCGGGGTGCTGGGATAGTCGGGCTGATGTATTCGGCCATGAAGGACGCCCTTGATGCGGGAACTCTGATCGCTCCGCTCAGCGGAAACGAGGCCTACCAATTGCTCACCAGGTCGGTTGATGATGTCGCCTTCAATCCCGACGACGACCGCCCCAACCTCTATCCAAGTCATGAGGGTTGGGATGCCTGGTATGGATACGGGCGAAGCAACGCGAGGCTACTGGTTGAGTCCGTTCGCGACGGTGAGATTCCCCCCGAGGCAGACATCACGTCCCCAGACTGGTTTGAGTCCTACAACTCCGCCGAACGCTCAGCGATCGAGGTGCGGGGAATTGCGGCCGCGCCTCGGGCGACCAGCTACACCTGGGAGCTACAGGTTGCCGCGGGCCTGAGCCCTCGCGAGGATGAGTTCACGACGGTGGCCAGCGGCGGTGGTGAGGAGAGCTTTGATGGAGTCCTGGCGACCGTGCCGATCGCGACACTCCCCATGGACCCGAGCAGCGCGGT
>CAZEIY010000144.1:0-6280 GCA_964512375.1 uncultured Rickettsiales bacterium
GGGCTGCTCCAGTACTCGGAGTACCAGACCACTGCTCAAAGAGTGGCCGCTCATCGGCACGCACCAGGCTACGCAGCCACTCGCCGAGCTTTCCCCGTGCAACCTCAAGGACCTCAGGATCCTCACGCGGCCCCCCGTCAGGGAGTCGAGAACAGAGTACCCGCACATCCCAACCAAGCGATGGGAGGTGAGTACGTAGCTGGAAAGAACGGCGTCCCCCCACCTTCTGCTCAGGGGGGAAGTGGTAGCTGACCAGCGCCACACGCTTGCGCTTGGAGTCACGGGTCAAGGTGCTTGCTCCCTACCTTCCTGCATGATCCAGCTACCACCTGACCCAAGGATAATGCGAGTGGGCCCCGGCATGGTAGCCGACGGCTGGTGCTCGCAATCGGCTGGTTGCCACCAACAAGACGAAGCGACTCCGGTCCCAGAGGGTGTGAACGGTGGGAGATGCGAGCATCTCATCTCGATCAGGCACTGCCGAACCGCTCTCTGAGTTGGCGAACCAGGGAGCGCGCTGCTCCCGAGAGATCGCGCCAATCAATGACCAACAAGGCCACTACATAGGCGAAAAGCAAGCCGACCCGAACGAGCCAGCCCGCACTCAGGCCAAACCACAGCAGAACGATGACCAGCACCAACAACAACGCAGCGCGAACATATTTGAACGGCACCTTGCGCGTGTGACGGCCCAGAATCCCAGCGGACAGTGCCAGAACTCCCGACGAGACCAGAGTGGCGCCTGCTGCTCCCTCGATCCCCCACTCGGGAATCCAGCGAAGGTTAAGTACGACGTTAAGCAGCATCGCGGGAATCGTGATGGCGGCGATCCATCGCACCGCTTTCTGTTCGGCAAAAATCGACACTGAAGCGATCAGGTAATAGGCGTTAAGAAAGGCGGCCAGGGCGAGGACCGCGGCCGTTCTGTCCGCTCCCACGTAGGCATCGGTCGCTGCCAGATCGATGAGCAGCGGCGCGCCGAGGCCAACGGCCAGACAGACCGCACCAACCGCGGACAGAGAGAAGAACGACAGCCGCCGCACGTGGCTCCAGTCAGGAGACTCGCCCTGGGCATCGACCCGCAAGAAGAACGGCGACCAGGCTCGATGCATGCCAGCCGACACCATCGTCACGATCGAACCCAGATTGGCGGCTAGCGTATACAGGCCGACTTCGGAGAGGCCTCGCTGATCTGTCAGGATGATGCGATCAGCCGACTGAAGAAGTGCAGCGGCCAGAGCGTGAGGCACGATTGGCAGGCCATAGGCCAGACTCTTTCGCAGGACGGGACGACTGATGCCAAATCGAGTAGAGGGAGGCAGGTAGCGTAGCCCCAGAAGCGCTCCGCCAGCAAAGGACAGGCTGACAGCCAGAAGCAGGCCCAGGGCGCCCCAGCGCAGCCAGACAACAAACAGCCCCACAAAGACCAGCAAGAGGAGCCAACGCAACAGATTGAGAGTGGTGTGTTGTTTGGGCTGCTCTCGTTGCTGCAGGTTGCTCAGAATCAGCCGAAACACCGCAGTGCTCGCCACCCAGCTGAGCGCAGCGATGCCAAGGGGAATGAGAGGGATGCCGTCGAGGGTGTCCTGGTATAGGGGCCAGGTCAGTGCGGCGGCACAGCTGATGAGTAATCCGAGACCGAACACGAAAGTGAGCAAGGTGCCGGCGAGGACGCCACGCTCTTCCTCGGTACTGCCCTTCTGAATACCAAGACGGAGCATTGAGAGCATCTGGCCACACAAGGCCAGCAAGACCAGCACTTGAGCAGCCTGTTTGAGAACCCCCACGGTGCCGTACTCTTCGGTCGTCAGCAGTGCCGTATAGACCGGTAGGAGCAGGAAGTTGCCCGCCCGCATCAAGAAGACCCCGCCTGTGTACACCGCGCCGTGCGAGAACAGGCGAACACCGACAGAAGGAGGACTCACCGGCACTCCCGAAGAACCCACTTGCCGCCCTCTCCAAGGATGATGCGTGTAGGCCCTGGCATGCTGGCCGAGGCCCGATAATCGCAGTCTCCCGGCAGGAGAAACGAGAGCCCGTCGTCATTTGTGATCATGCGTGGCTCCACGGGCGGGATCGCACGACAGGAGACATCCTCCAGGAAACCCTCCAGCGAACCGAAGCGGCTCAAGTCCCAGAGCGTGTGAAACGTGGGCGGTGCAAGCAACATGTCACCATCCCCGTAGTCCGCGATCGCCCGGGCCGGGTCAATCCACCGAGAGTCGTGTACCTCGTGATCATCGTGGCCGGGCACACCGCCATCTGGCAGCGGCGCTGCAAGGAACCAGGCATCAAAACGGCGGGGCTCGGAGCTTGGCGTGATCCAGTGTGCGAAGGGCAGCAAATCAGCGGCAGTAGCCAACTGGAGGCCGGCCTCTTCCGATAGCTCACGGATTCCAGCATGAAGAAGCCTCTGAGCTGTCACGCCATCAACCTCGCCCCGAAAGCGCCGCGTGGCCTCCACGGCATCAACATCCAGCCGGACCAGAGCCTCTGGAGTACGGTCTCCGTTGTCGACCGCACCGCCCGGAAACACATAAGCGCCGGGCATAAAGCGACTCTCCAAGCTTCGCCGCACCATGAAAACCCGGAACCCGCAGAGTGCACCCGCATCGGCTCGGTAGAGGACGATGGTGGCTGCCGCCCTGGGCACTGCGACATCACTCATAGTGGGCGCAGCCTAACAGAAGCGGCAACAGCCCAAGAGCGCTCCAACCGACAATGACCACGGCACTCAGATGCAGTGTTCCGTCGCCGGACGGCGCAGGTTGTAGCTCGAACTCATGACCGCACCGTAGGCACCGCAATTCTCTACGACCAGCACGTCGCCTGGATGCGTCTCGGGCAGTAGGCGATTTCGACCCAAGACGTCGCCGGTCTCGCAGATGGGGCCAACCACATGCCAATAACCCGAAGCGGGCTCGTCGATTCGTGAGAGGTTGTGGATGCCGTGCCAGGCACCGTAGAGCGCCGGGCGGAGCAGCGAGTTCATGCCGGTTGCCGTGCCCACGAAGTTCACCTCACCCTTAGATCGCACCTGAGTCACTGGAGCCAGGAGGACACCAGCCTCACTGACCAGGTAGCGACCGGGCTCCATGCGCAGCTCCACCTCGCCGCAGCCTTCGAGGACGGCGGCCAAGCGCTCGTTCATCGCGGCGAGATCCAGAGGTGCCTGACCGGGACGCTCGACCACACCGAGGCCACCGCCCACATCGATCCAGCGCAGATCAGGCAGCTCAGCGGCTAGAGCGGATAGCTGCCCAGCAGTTCGATCCCACGCTCCCGGGTCGAGGATGCCGCTGCCCACGTGAGCATGCAGACCCACCACCCGCGCTCCTACCGCTGAAGCCTTCTTGAGAAATCGGCTCAGCCCGTCGAGAGGATGACCGAACTTGGCGTGTGCGCCCGCGGTACGCACGCTCTCGTGATGTCCGAGGCCCTTGCCCGGGTCCAGTCGCAGGCCGAGTTCACGGCCGCCAAAGAGCGCCGGACACTGATCGAGAATGTCCGGCCCGTCGACGATGACCTCTGCTCCCAACTCAAATGCAGCCTCATACTCACCGACCGGACAGAAGTTGGGCGTGAATAGGATAGGCACCTGCGCGCCAAGCAGATCACGAACACGACGCACCTCGGCCACCGACACACACTCCATACCCAGGCCCTCGTCGGCAATCGTCTGGAGCACCTGCTCATGGGAATTGGCCTTCATCGCGTAGTACACCCGACCCACCGCAGGGAGCTGCTCCCGCAGAGCCCTCGCCTGCCCACGCACAGTCGCCGTGTCGTAGACGTAGCGAGCTTCCCCGTCCGCACACATCGCCAGCAGCTGCTCACGCCGCTCATACCACCAGTGCGAATCACGCGCCGAGGCGCTGGCCTCTACGGCGCTGGCACCTCTCGACCTTGAGCTGAGCACCTCCCAGGAGGGGCCGAATAGACCATCATTACCCTGTCGCGGCAGGAGCCTCGCGTGGAGCTCGGCCAGTAGACGGGGGGCATCGTCTTCGCCGACGACGAAGCTGAGGTTCAGGTCCTCGGAGGACTCGCTGACCAGATGCACCTCATGCTCACGGAAGACCGAGAAGGCCGGCCCAAGCTCGTGCAGCACCGTGCGGATACGGCGACCGACAATCGACACCACAGCGCTCGGATGCACCACCTCGACATCGCCCAGGGAGCGGAGTCGCTCGAGCAGAGCGGCAAACGACTCACCGTCAATTCCGTCGGGGATCTCATCCAGGGTTACGCTGACCGCCGATTGCGAGGTCGCCACCAGGTCCACAGAGATACCCAGATCAGCGAAGGGTGCAAAGACCTTAGCGAGGAAGCCAGAGGCGCCCCACATCTCCAGGGTCGAGATGGTCAGCAAGGTCACGCCGGTGCGGCGGACTACGGCCATCACCGCCGCCTTGGAGTCCATGACCGGGCCGATGCGTGTGCCCTCAGTGTCGGGGTCCTGGGTGTTGCGCACATATACGGGGATGCCCGCCCAGGCGGCGGGACCCAGGCAGCGGGGATGCAGGACTCGCGCGCCCATCGCGGCCAGCTCCTGTGCCTCGCGATAGGTGATCCTTCGAATCAGGCGGGCGCTGGGGATCTGCCTCGGGTCCGTGGTGAAGAGGCCGTGCACATCGGTCCAGATCTCGAGGAACTCTGCGTCAATCAGAGCAGCGAACAGGGCAGCGGAGGTATCGCTCCCTCCCCTGCCCAGCAGGGCTGTCTCGCCCCGCGAAGTGCGCGCGATGAAGCCCTGGGTAATCACGAGAGAGCTTCCTGCGGCCGCCTCATCCGCGGCCGCCACGTCTTTACGCGGCTCAACCTGTGCCGAGAGAAAGCGGCTCGCCTCAGCCTCAGGACCGACAACCCTGCTGTGGAGTAGAGCCCGGGCGTCGACTCGGTGAGCCTCAAGCCCATGATGAGCGAGCGCCGCACGCCCCAGGTGGGTAGAGGCGAGTTCTCCAAAGGACATCACCCGAGCACGCAGTCTTGGCGAGGCCTCTCGGGTAAGACGGACCCCTTCGAGAATGCGCTCAAGCTCGACGAACAGTTCACGGACCGGAGCGAACTGCTCAGCGGCCAGGCCGATGTCGGAGGCGAGAGCCTCATGGGCCTGCCGTATCCAGGCCAGAGCCGTCACCTCCTCGCCACTCTCGGCCTGCACAAGAGCCTCCTCGAGCCGATTAGAGACCTGCGAGAGGGCAGAGGCCACCAGCCATACGCGGTGCGCCGGCAGCAGTTCCTGCACCCGCTTCGCAATGGTGACCCACCGCTCTGCCGTAGCAACAGAGGTGCCACCGAATTTCAAGACGACCCAGGGACGCATCCCGCTACTCCACCGGCGGCGGATGCACGATCGCGCCGCGCCGGACACCTATACTGCCCGCTGTGAGCACGCCTGAACAGCCAGCGAGAGCAGCAGACGAGGACAACAAGTCCAAGAGCCGCTTACTGCTACTGCTCGCATCTGTTGTATCGGTGGGCTTCCTCTCCCACTTCCAGCTACGACTCGAAGTGGTACGCGGTGTGGACGTGTACTACCACCTGGCTGTTGCAAGAGAGATGCTCGAGAGTGGCCCTCTGCAGAGCTTTCCCTGGACCCCATACTCCCTCTTCGCCGAGCGCTTCGCCGATAAGGAGTTCCTCTTTCATGTGCTCCTCATGCCTCTGGCTGGCCTCGACGTGGTCAGCGCTGGCCAGCTCGGCGCGCTCCTGGGCCAGCTCGCCGTGGTGGGTGTCCTGGCGGGCGTCCTGTGGCGCTGGCGCACTCCCCTGGCTCCCCTGTTCGTCCTCGGCTTGTGCGCCATCGGTCCACCGCTGCCGCTCCGTCTGTCCATGTGCCGTCCACATACCTGGACCCTGGCGTTCTCGCTCCTGGTGCTTGGCCTGCTCTGCGCCCGCCGAAAGCACCTTGTCGCGCTGTTCTTTTGCGCGGGACTGCATGGACTCTTTCACTCCGGCGGATGGCTCTCTGTGGCGCTTGCCGGCTTGTATGGCGCGAGTGGGCTCCTAGGGACCGGGGGGCAGCAACGACGTGTCGATTGGCAGCCGCTGGCGGCCACTGCGGCCGGCTGGCTGGTAGGACAACTCCTGCACCCCAACGTCCCGTTCAACTTTGAGGTCCTCTGGCTACAGAACGTGATCGTGCCCTTCGGCGCAAGCTCCGCGGGCAGCACCGCCCTCTCAGCTTCGCTGGGCGGCGAACTGATGCCCAGCAGCCTCAGCGTCGTCCTCACCAACCTGCCCGCCCTGATCCTTCTGCTGGGCATCACAGTCGCGC
>CAZEIY010000144.1:6290-9106 GCA_964512375.1 uncultured Rickettsiales bacterium
GGTGACCACCTGGATGACGGCGCTCATCTTCACAGCCCTGGCGGTCTTCCTGATGCGACGCATGTGGGAACTGTCTGGCCCGTTCACCCTTCTGGCCGGTGCCGCGTTGCTGACGCGGAGTTTCAAGGGCACGCCGCCCCGATGGTTGAAGAGAAAGGGCGCTCTGATCGCACTGTCCATTACGCTCATGCTGGGGGCGGGCAACAGCTATCACTTTGCAAGCCAGTGGATCACCTCAGAAGCTCCCCCTGTGGCCATGTCGAAGTGGCTCGCGCGCACCGCTGAGCCGGGAGACTTTGTCTACACGGCGCAGTGGGGAGACTCCGCACCACTGATGTGGTTCGCCCCCAGGCTCCGCTCGCTGGTTGCTCTCGACCCCACATTCCTCTACGCCCATGACCCAGATCGGTTCCTAGCCTACGCGGCTACAATCACCGGTGATGATCCCGATCCCATCGGCACGATTAGCACGAGATTCGACGCTCGGTATCTCGCTATCTGGAAGCTCGATGTGTTCACATGGCTTAGCGACATGGCCAACCGAGACAGCCGCGCCAAGAAGGTCTTTGAAGACCGTCACTACCAGGTCTTTGAGCTGACCCGGAACCTCAGTCCCCTTGAAGCCGCTCCTTGAGTGTTGTAGTAACTGCATCTCATCATGAACAAACGAGTTCTCATCACCGGTGGCGCCGGATTCATCGGCAGCTGGCTTTCTCGAGCCTTGTTGGCGCGTGGCATGGACCTGTGTGTCCTCGATGACCTGAGCACTGGCTCGGCCGAGAACATCCCTGAGTCCGACAAGCTGCGCTTCATCAAGGGCTCCGTGCGCGATCATCACGCTGTAGCCGAGGCTTCAATTGACGCTAGCCTGGTGATCCACCTGGCAGGCCTCACAGGGATGCGCCTAGCCCACTCGCTCAAACGAGAGGCCTACGCCATCGCGTCCGAGGGCACCGACTGCTTACTGCAGGGCTGCCCAGACTCGGCCAGGATGGTGCTCATGTCCTCCTCGGCCGTCTACGGTCTCACCACCGACGAGTTGATCTCCGAGAGACGTGAAATTACCGACGATATCGTGTGCTCCTACGACGGTGGCGAGGTGGGCTACGCAGCGGGCAAGTGGAAGCTGGAAGAGTTGGGCCGCGAAGCCGCCGCAATGGGCCGCGAGATTCTGACCCTTCGCCCATTCAACGTAGTGGGGCCAGGGCAGTCAGCGCGCTACGGCATGGTCCTGCCGACCTTCGTCCGTCACGCCCTCGCAGGAGACACACTGACCGTCCACGACCTTGGAAAACAGACACGTAGTTTCTGCGACGTGCGAACTTTCTGCGATGTCGTGCTGGATCTTATCGATCTGCCAGAGGCATGGGCGCTCAAAGGCGATGCTATCAACATTGGCAATCCCAACCAGTGCTCCATTCAGCAACTTGCCAGCATGGTGCTCGAAGAATCCGGGGCGAACTCCTCGATCACCTACCAATCCTACGCTGAGGTGTTTCCGGGACGTACCGATGTCCAGCACCGCGTCCCCGATACTCACCTGCTGCACACCCTGTTGGGGCGCCCACGCTGGATGGACATCCGAGCGATCGTCCGCGAGACCCTCGTGTGCGAGAGCAACCCTAAAAACAAATGGAGCGCGCACCGTTCCTCATAGCCGGGGCTGGCCTGGCAGGCCTCAGCTCCGGCATCGCTCTTGGACACCAGGCCATCGTCCTGGAGTCGGAATCACGCGCTGGTGGCCTGGTCAGAAGCGAGTGCTTTGACGGGTTCTGGTTCGACCACGTCATTCACCTGCTACACGTCCAGGGACAGGCCACCGAGGAACTGCTACTCGGACTGCCCGAGCATCACCTTGAGTCTTGCCCGCCGGCGGCATGGGTAGAGACCAGCGCAGGAACCGCTCGCTTCCCGCTTCAGCACCACCTCGGCTCGCTCCAGCCATCGGCCGTTGAGCACTGTATCGAGAGCCTGCGCGAGGCCACCACAGATGACGCCTACTCGCCTGGCAACTACCGAGAAGTCCTCGAATCAGCGTTTGGCGAAGCGCTCTGCGAACTCTTCTTCTTCCCCTACAACCGCAAGATGTGGAAGCGGCCCCTGCGGGAGATCACCGCAGCGCCCACCCTCTGGAATCTCCATCGACCTTCGCTTGATGAAGTAATCAAAGGCGCGCGACCTGGGTCTGACGTAACGCCTCCGTACAATTCGCGTGCCTTCTATCCCCGTCCCCCCAGCGACGCACCACTGCGAGGAATGGAAGTGATCTCTGCTGGCATGGCAGCGCAGCTCAGTGATCTTCGTCTTCGCCACGAGGTCTGCGCCATTCACCCACGGGAGAAGGCCATCACCGTTCGTACAGACTCTGGAGAGCAGCGCATCGGCTGGGAGCGAGCATTGATCTCCACCCTCCCTCTGCCGCGCGCCATCAATCTCTGTGATGAAGTTCCAACTGAACTCAGCCGTGCCTGCGCGAACATGGAACACAACCTGGTTGTGTCGATCGGTCTGAGCATTCGAGGGCCGCGCCCCTCCCTGGGGCACTGGCGCTACTACCCAGATGAGCGCTTGCCATTCACGCGCCTGGTCTTTCTTCATGAATTCGACCCCGACCTGTCTCCCGCTGACGGGTGGCCACTGCTCGCGGAGGTTCCTCTTCCCTCGACGTCCACGTTCTCTCGCGCCGACATCTGCTCAGAGGTCGTCGACGCTGTCGAGCGCTGCGGCGTGCTCGACGGGGGCTGCACGATTGAAGCAGCCAACGTCCTACTCGCTGACCCTGCTTATGTGTGCTTCACCGACGAGAGCATCGCAGC
>CAZEIY010000145.1:0-9071 GCA_964512375.1 uncultured Rickettsiales bacterium
GATGAACTTGCGGGCTCGGGTCATGCCTTCTCGCTGATCTCTGGCTGGTACGGCTCATCTCTGACCTTTGATCGCGATAGCGTGCCAGAGGTGGATATGCGTCTGCTGGTTGCACGGCTGCAGGGCATGGCTGAGACCGCCGGCGCAGAGCTTTGGGGTGAGTGCAAGATTCATGGTCTGAGCGAGGGCGCGGAGCGATCCCAGTTCAGTACGTCCCGAGGTGAACTCGAGACGCGCTGGGTCGTTGATGCTTCGGGGCTGGCCGGAGCCCGCCTCCTTGGGCAGAAGCCGGTCGGGGGCAGGGACCTGTGCGTGGCGGCTCAGCAGGTGCGGCAGTTGGTTGATCCAGACGCCGCGCGTCGGTTCTTTGAGGAACGGGGCGTACAGCCAGGCACGACGTTGTCTTTTGCGGGTGTGGCGGGAGGCTTCTCGGTAGTCAATGTGTGGGTTGGCAGGGGGCAGGTTGGACTTCTAACCGGCAGTATTCCTGCGGATGGTCATCCCTCTGGCCGGATCCTGCTCGAGAACTTTGCGGCTCAACACTCCTGGATCGGGGAGACGGTGTTTGGTGGATCACGCGCGATCCCACTGCGTAGACCGCTCTGGCGTCTGTGTGCTGGCCGGGTGGCGGCGGTGGGTGATGCAGCCAGGCAGGTTTTCCCTGCTCACGGTTCGGGGATCGGCGCAGGTCTGGTGGCCGCATCGGTGCTGGCGGACTCTCTCGCCGACGGAAGCGGCGTCGCGGGCTACAATCAGCGTTGGCAGCGACAGCATGGTGGCCTCCTGGCCGCATATGACTTGTTTCGGCGTCATAGCCAGGGGTTGGCTGAGGGCGAGCTGGATCAAATGCTTGCTGCTGGCTTGCTCGACCAGGAGTCTGTGCTTGCTGCCATGGAGCAGCGCTTGCCGGCACCGGACCTGTTCTCACTGCTTGCCAAGGTGGGTGGGCTACGAAGGGCTCCTCGAGCGGTGGCGAAGGTGCTCCCGGTCTTTGTGAGGATGGCGGCGGTCTTGACGCTGTACTCCAGGTATCCCGAGGGGATGGATGCTCAGTGTCGCTGGGCACGAAGGGTGGCGAGGGTCTTCGGGGAGCGCTTCGAAGATGACTTTGATGACGCGCTCAGATTGACAGCGGCAGGGGGAGGGGATAATCCCCGTTCATGAGCGGCAACGACTCCCAGGAGTTCAACTTCGAACCAACCTTTCGCAAGGTCCCGCGCACCGGGGTCATCTTCGTGATGGCCGAGGCTGCGGCGCGTGGCTTCTTGTACGGGAATCCAGACTGGGCCAACCTCGGCCAGGGCGCACCTGAGGTAGGTGCTCTTCCCGGGGCCCCGGACCGTCTGCAGGAGTTCGATTTCGCCGACTCGATGTTCGAGTATGGCCCGGTAGGTGGCTTGCTTGAACTGCGAGAGGCAGTGGCTGAGCTGTACAACGATCGATATCGACGTGGAATGGCAAGCCGCTACAGCGCTGAGAATGTTGCTATCTCCAGCGGTGGCCGCGCGGGCCTCACTCGGATCGCGGCTTCGCTTGGGCACATCCATCTCGGACACTTTCTGCCCGACTACACCGCCTACGAGGAACTGCTGGAGACCTTCCGTGGTTTCGTGCCGATTCCGGTCCTTCTCGAGCCAGAGAACGGTTTTCAGATTTGCATCGCCGACCTCCGCCGCGAGGTTCTCGGCAAGGGACTGTCAGCCTTGTTGTTGAGTAATCCCAGCAATCCGACTGGCCAGGTAGTGAGCGGTGAGCGACTGCGAAGCCTCGTCGGTCTGTGTCGCCAGCTGTCGTGCACCCTGGTCGTCGATGAGTTTTACTCCCACTACCTCTATGAAGAGGGTGGTGATGAGGCCGGTGATGAGGCCGGGCGGACACCGTCAGTTAGCGCTGCTGCCTACGTCGAAGACATCAATCGCGACCCGGTTGTGGTGGTCGATGGTCTGACCAAGAACTGGCGCTATCCAGGGATGCGCCTCTCCTGGACGCTGGGCCCGCAGGAGGTCATTCAGCGGGTGATTTCTGCCGGTTCGTTCCTTGATGGCGGACCATCGCATCCCATTCAACGGGCGGCTCTGCCACTCGTTGAGCGTTCTATTGCGGACCAGGAGGCCAAAGCGATTCAGCGCTTGTTTCGTGAGAAACGGGACCTGATGACAAGTCGTCTCACGGCCATGGGCATGAAGCTGCACGCCATTCCAACGGGCGCCTTTTACGTCTTTGCGGATGTCAGCGGCTTGCCGGGGGGGCTCGGCGATGGGATGCAGCTGTTCCGGGAAGCACTGGAGCGTAAGGTTATTGTCGTGCCCGGTGAGTTCTTTGATGTGAATCCTGGTCGACGTAGGCGTAATGAGTCCTCACTCTTGAGAGGATTCGTGCGCTTCAGCTACGGCCCGCCGATCGAGACGCTCTCTTTGGGGCTAGATCGGCTCGAAGAACTGATCAACGAGCGCAGTTGAGAGCCACCACGAGGTTTACAGCTTTCCGTCGAGCATTGTCGTCATGGCGTCTTCGTCCATGGTGTCCTCGTCGACGCCATGAGCGCTGATCCCCTCGGTCACGGTGTCCTTGCTCAGTTCCCCTCCGGAGAGCGCCATCACATGCGTGAGGTCTTCTTCGACTGTGCTTGCGGTTTCGGCCGCCTCCGCAACTTCTTCCCTGGTCTCCTCGTCCCAGACCAGGCCGATCACGGGCCACTTGTATTGGTAGTCTCGCTTTCCACGACTGACCACGTCGGCCCGCCAGCGTCGTTGATACCAACCCTCTCTCATCTCGAAGACTCGTGGCTGATGGAGGCGGCGTGACTTGCGCTTCTGGCGATATTCGTCGTTGCATTGGCTGAGTTCCTGGTCCAGTGCCGCCGCGAAGTTCCGGAGCGCAAGAACACCCGGTCCACAGTTCGATGGCTCCACCAGCAGGTCGTAGCGAGAGTTGTCCACGTCTGGGATCATCTGCACCTGGGTCCACTTGAGCCCGCTGCTCGCGGAAGCTCGCTCGGCGGCGATGAGGACCTGATTCACGTGAATCTTCTCGCCGGTGATGTTTGCCATGTCGCGGCCCTTGCGGGCAAAGGCGAACATCGGGCAACCGTGGCGCTCTCCTTGCACCTCGATGATGTCGTTGATGTCGTAGCGGTACAGTCCTCCGGCCGTGGTCAGGAGGATGTAGTAGCGCTTTCCCTGCTCCAACTCATGGGCGAGCAGGGTAGGGGGGTTGTCTTGCTTGATGTCCTCTTCAGGCACGAACTCGAAGAAGCCGTTCTCAAGACATGGAACGCCTGCCGCGGTGTTGTCTTCGATGGGCAGCGTCATTGTCCCCTCGGTGGCGCGGAAGCCGATGTCGCGCATCGGTGTCTGGCCATACCACTCGCGCAGCTTCTCGGATTGGATACCTGCACTCCCGCCAAGCCAGCAGCCGATCATGGAGAGGTGCGGCCACACATCCTGGGGGCGTAGCAGGCCATGCTCGTGGAGAAGCTGTTCAAGCTCACGAGCTCGCTTGGGGCGTGGCTTGAGCAGTCCCTCCAGACCTGCAGCGACCGCTTGTTGCTCTTTGCAGTTTGGGCTGTTGTCGCGGCAGATCTCAAAGCCCAAGGTGCCGTCATGAATGGAACGGATGATCTGTTCGCTGTGAGCGGCGCCCGTCTCGGCCAGTCGCAACAGCGTGCTGGGGTTTGGAGTAGCCATTAACGAGACCTGGTTTGCGTAGCCCATCCGGATTGCGACTCGGTATCGAGCGTCGTAGTCGAGGATCTCCATGACACCGTACGGGTTGCAGTAGCTACGCTTGAGGACCCACGGCATGTTGCGTCGTGTCACACCCGAGACGGATCCGATCGGCAGGCCGCAGCTGGCCCAGCCCTCGATAGCGGGGCTGACCATGGTGAGGATCTTGTGCTTGAGGATGCCGGGGTGGTCCTGCTGGCTACGGGCCAACCATAGGGCCATGAGGTTGGTGGTAGCCTTTCGCCATGCATCGTTGACGGGGATCAGCTTGGGTTGGTCGGTGGTCCCTGAGGTGGTGGCAAACATCCACGGCCGCTGCATCGTCAATACCGCGTCCTCCCCCGCTGTCAGTCGGTCCACGTAGGGTCGAAATTCCTCGTAGTCCCTCATGGGTACCTGCTTGCGATAGTCCTCTCTGTTCTTGATGTCGGCGAAGCCATGCTCTCTGCCAAAGCTGGTGTTTGCCTCTCGTCGCAGGAGCTGGGTGAGAAAGTCCTTCTGGGTCTTCTCGGGATTGCGCGTGGCCCGCTCGAAGGCACCGCCTGCGGACCATCCGCGGAAGGCGAAGATCAGGCGAAGCGCGAGGCTCACGGCGTCCCTCCGATCGTGCGGTGCTGGCACGAGAGTCGCTTCAGCCGGGAGTGTTCGACATCTACGCCGAGCCCGGGCCCGCTCAGCGGGCGGCCCTTGGCTCCGGGCTCGAATTGAAGAGGTATTGCGGTTACATCCTCCTTGAGCAGGAAACCACCAGATGATCCCTCGACGTAACGAGCGCCCCGTAGCGCGAGCCCCAGATGCCGTCCGGCGGCCGAGAGGATCGCTGTCTCGCCGACGTGCGCACCCAGTTGGTACTCGAGGCCCGCCTCCTCTGCCATGCGGGCCAGACGCATGCAGTTGCCGAGGCCCCCACACTTCGAAATGCGGATGTTGAAGATGTCGCAGGCCTTCGCGTCGATGAGCGCGCGTGCATCGCCGAGGGTGATGAGAGACTCATCCGCCATAATGGGAACGGAGATGCCCTCTCGGAGCCTGGCGAGGTCCAGGACATCGCCTCTGGGTATGGGCTGCTCTACCAGTGTGACGCCCAACTTGGTCAGTTGGTCGATCCGCTGAACAGCCTGATCCATGGTCCACGCACAGTTGGCATCCACGTAGAGTTCGAAGTCCGGGCCAAGTTCCTCACGGAGTAGGCGAACTCGGGCGACATCGTTGTCATCACCGACCTTCACTTTGATGCGGGTAATGCCGTAGGCCACCTGCATCCGAGCAAGCTCGAGCGCACGCTCGTCACTGAGGGTAGGGAGCATCCCGCTGTATGTGACCGAAGCGGCCCCCTCGGGGAGGAGGGCGGAGAGAGACTCGGAGGCGACAGAAGTGACACAGTCGAGGAGCGCCAACTCGAGCGCTGCCCGGGCTGCGTGGGCAGCAACAATGTCCGCATCCTGGCTTGGGGAGGGGAGCAGCGGCTCGACATCTGAGAAGGTCTGCCTCGGGTCTCCCTGCCAGTCAGGAAGGGCGCGACCAATGAGTTGCTCACGGATGTGTTGTTCGAGAGAGTCCATGACGCTCTTTACGGTCTCGCCGGTGACGTACGGGCGTGGGACAGCCTCTCCGTAGCCGACGGTGCCCTCGCTGGTCTCGAGACGTAGCACCACCGAGTCGGAGGCGCTGCGGGTGTGGCTGGCATGCGTGATGGCGAGCTGGAACGGGATGTCGAGAGCGAATAGCTGGGCCGAGCGGATCGTGGCAGTCATCTCGGTGGGCTCAATACTGTGCGTAGATGACGACGCGCCGGTTGCGAGCTCGGACCTCGGAGATGTCCATCGACGCGGCCTCCTCGCCGTCCAGAGCGATGGCAGGTCTCGTGTCACCAAAACCGGACGGTCGGAGGGTCTGGGGGTCAATTGGATGCAGCGCGAGCAGGGCTCGGCCTACGGCAGTTGCCCTTGAGGCAGAGAGCTCCCAGTTGGAGGGGAATCTTGCGGTCTTGATGGGCACGTCATCCGTGTGCCCTTCGATGTCGATCTTGCTGAATCGCCCTTCGGAGAGCACTCGGCCCACCTCTTCAAGGACTTCTTCCATGGATTCCATGACGTCCGCGTTGCCCGATGGGAAGAGCGCCTTGGATGCGAATTCCATCTTCAGCCCGTCAGGACTGTACTCGACCTGAAGTTGGCCACTTTCCGCCAACTCTGCGATGACCGGCTGTGCCTCAAGGTCCTTGGCCGCCGACTCGCTCGCCGACTCGCGCTCCTCGGCTGGAACCTTGGTGGGGGCCTGAACGTTCTGGAGCACGTCGACGACGGGAAGGAACGAGGAGTCCTTGTTTGGCCCCTTTCCAGCGGGAGGGCGCTTGCTGATCTCAGAGGATATGGCTTCTTTGAGGATCTGGAACTTGCCCGCATCGAGGGTGGACATGGAGAACATCATGACGAAGAAGGCCATGAGTAAGGTGATTGTGTCGGCGTAGGTCTCCAGCCAGGCGCCATCATCACTGGAGCCATTCTTCTCGGGACGGAGGCTGGGCCCGTCCTGGTTCATGCGGCGCCCCCTTGAGTCTTGCCACTCCCCGGGGGTCTGCCGCCGCCGCCAGGCTCGCCACCGCCTGGTTTGCCGCCGCCGCTGGAGCGACCCGCGGTGCCGTCCATTTCGGCAACGACGCTGGGATCGAGGAAGCTGTTGATTCTCTCTTTCACATAGCCCACAGCCCGACCTTCAGAGAGCATGACAAAGCCCTCCATCATCAGGAAGTTGCGGAACTTGATGAGCTCCTGGCGTTGCTGGGTCTTGTCGGCAGCGGGCTGAAACACGAAGCGGGCCATGACGACACCATAGAGTGTGGTCAGCAGGGCAAGAGAGAGACCCTTGCCCAGGCTTGCAGCCGCCTCGGCACCTTCGCTGTCGCCGAGTCCGTCGAGCATGATTACCAGGCCGATAAGCGTGCCGATCATGCCGAAAGCAGGCGCGCTGGCAGCCATGTTGCGAAGCACGTCGACCTGCCGCATTGCGCGGTCGTAGGCGGAGTGGAAGCTATTGGTCAGAAGTTCTCGTACCACCACCGGCTTGAAGCCGTCGACTACCAGGTGAATTCCGTAGTGCATGAAGTGGTCGTCGGGATCATGCTGTTGGATCTGCCGTTCGAGAGCGAGCGCCCCCTTGCTCTGGACAATTCGTGCCCATTCGATGACCTTGCGGCTCTGGTCGTAGGTCATGCCTTCATTGAGGACAGCGTGACCATAGATTGCGAAGACCTCCTTGAGAGCGGCGATGACGTAGCGGCCCTGGTAGCTGATGAAGGCATTGGCGAGCGTGCCCCCTACCACCAGCAGGAGGCTCGATGCACTGACGAACATGAGGTAGTTCTTGGTGGAGAGTAAGATCGCACCAACGAACAGGGAGACACCTACTAGTAGGCCTGCAATGGTTGTTCGAGACATGAGTCCTCTCTCAATGGCATCGGCAAGGAAATTCTGCCGAATGCCCGCTCAGGCTACGACGAAGGTCCGTGCACACGCAATACGAGCGCCTCAGTAGACCTTCCTACAGAGGCTCGACGTCGAAGAGTTCGATACCCTCGATGGAGCGGCTTGCGTAGTCCACAGCCCAGGCGCTCTCCGCCAGAAGTACGGGGTTGTTGTTGCGATCGACGCAGAGGTTGTTGTTGAGGGCCAGCGCAGCGAGGGCATCCTCTGATCCTGAGACCCAGCGAGCCAGCTTGTACGGTGCGCTCTCTAAGCGAGTAGGGACCTTGTACTCCGTCTTCAGACGTTCCTTGAGCACCTCAAACTGCAACAGACCGACGGCACCCAGCCAGGGGTCCTGACGGCCGTGCCCGGGTCTATAGAACAGTTGAATGACGCCTTCATGGCTGAGTTGATCCAGGCCTGCGTCAAGTTGCTTGCGTTTCATGGGGTCTTCGAGCACCGCTCGGGCGAAGTGTTCCGGAGCGAAGCGTGGAATGCCGTCAAAGCGAAGCGTCTCGCCGGTGGACAGGGTGTCGCCGATGCGCAGCTTGCCGGGGTCGTACATGCCGACAATGTCACCGGCCCAGGCCTCGGGAACAATGGCGCGTTCATCGGCCATGAACGTGTGTGGTTCGGTCAGGCGCAAGGCCGCCCCGGACCGTCCGATCCGGGCGTCCATGCCGCGCTGGAAGCGTCCGCTCACCACCCGCAGGAAGGCGACTCGATCGCGGTGCCGGGGGTTCATGTTTGCCTGAATCTTGAACACGAAGCCGGTGAAGTCGGGGTCAGCAGGATCGATCGTCTTCAGAGTGTCGTCCTCGGTCCGCGCGGTGCGTGACCCAGGCGCTGCGGCGTTGAGAGCTACAAAGTCGAGCAGGGGACGGACTCCGAAGTTAGACATCGCTGAGCCCCAGAACATAGGACTCAGCTTGCCGGCCAGGTAGTCGTCGAGCGACCATGGGTCGCCTGCCCCTTCAAGCAATTCCAACTCTTCACGGACTTGTTCGAGGAGCTCTTCGTCAACGATGCCATCGGCTTCTGCAAGTGGTATCCGCTGCTCCTCGGCAACCTCTTGACCGTGGGTGCCCCGGTTGTCGTAGAGCATGACTTCGTTGGTAAGCAGGTCGACGACGCCACGGAAGTCGGGGCCCATTCCTATGGGCCAGTTCAGAGGTGCGACTCGGAGGTTGAGGGTGCTGGAGACCTCGTCGATGAGTTCAAGGGGGTCACGGCCGGGCCGGTCCAGCTTGTTCATGAAGGTGACCACGGGGAGTTCCCGCATACGGCAGACCTCGAACAGTTTGCGTGTGCGACTTTCTACGCCTTTGGTGTGGTCCATAAGCATCAGCGCCGAGTCGACTGCTGCCAGTGTTCGATAGGTGTCCTCGGAGAAGTCGGCGTGTCCGGGAGTGTCCACCAGGTTGAGGGCGCTACCCAGGTAGTCGAACTGCAGGACAGACGATGTGATCGAGATGCCTCGTTCCTGCTCCATCTTCATCCAGTCGGAGACCGCATGCCGTGATGCCTTGCGAGCTCGGACTGAGCCGGCGAGGTGGATCGCACCGGAGTACAGCAACAGCTTCTCTGTGAGTGTGGTCTTGCCCGCGTCGGGGTGGGAGATGATGGCGTAGGTTCGCCGCCGTGCTGCTTCGGCTCGTGGGTCCATGGTGCTCTCTTGTTAGCTCGCCGGCACCTTGCGTACTTCCGATGCGAAGGTCAAGGGGCGATCTGGGTAGCGGTCGACGCCCGGGCCTTGCCGGGGCTCTAGCTTCGTGCGATTGTCGATTGGAGTCGGGTTGTCATGATTCTCGACTCCTCCGAGGGGGCACAGTAATGGTCGACACAGTCTGTCCTCGACTCTCTGCAGACGTGGCTATTCGGG
>CAZEIY010000146.1:0-8957 GCA_964512375.1 uncultured Rickettsiales bacterium
TTAAATGACGTGTTGATAACCAGAGGGCAGCCCGTTCTAGTCTCGAAGGTGCTCAAGAGTTGGTGATATAGGGGGCAGTGCTCCTTGGAAACCGTCTGAATCCGAGCGCTGCCATCGACGTGGGTAATCGCCGGCACCTGCCGCTTATCGGGCAGGACATCAGCGACCAGCTGCATGAAGGGACTGGGATGACCCCGAAGATCGAACCACTCATCCGCCTTTTCTTCGAGCACGGATGGGGCGAAGGGACGGAAGCCCTCACGAAACTTGATCTTCAGGTTGATCCGATCGCGCATGTCCACGACCCGGGGATCACCGAGGATGCTGCGGTTGCCCAGAGCCCGTGGTCCGAACTCCATGCGTCCCTGGAACCAGCCAACTACCTTGCCTTCCTCGATGTGCTGGGCTGTGCTCTCGCACAGCTCGACTTCATCATCAATGCGCGAGAAGGAGGCACCGAAGTGAGCAAGGACCGGCTCGATCTCCTCGGCGGTGAACGCAGGTCCCCAGTCCGCTGAATTCATCACCCAGCTTCGCTCATTGCCCAACACCATGCAGTGAATCCAGAGAGCGACCCCCAGAGCCCCGCCCGCATCTCCAGCGGCGGGTTGTGTGTAGACATTCTCAAAAGGAGTCTCTCGGAGGATGTGGCCGTTAGCGACGCAATTGAGAGCTACCCCGCCAGCCAGACACAGGTTCTTCGAACCGGTGCGCTCGTGAAGCGCGCGGGCCTGGAGCACCATGACCTCATTGAGCACCTCCTGCAGAGAGCGAGCGACATCCTTGTGGAAGTCCTCGATGGGCGACTCAGAAGCCCGCTGCGGCCAGCCGAAGAGCTCGAAGAAGCGCTCGTTCGCCATGCGCATGCCGAAGTCGAAGTCGAAATAGGACATGTCCAGGCGAAACGAACCATCGGGCGCTACATCCAACAACGTACGCACCTGATCGACGTAGCGAGGCTCACCGTAGGGAGCGAGTCCCATCACCTTGTACTCACCCGAGTTGACCTTAAAACCCAGGTAGCCGGTAAAGGTGGAATAGAGCAGACCCAGGGAGTGCGGGAAGCGGATCTCGTGGAACAACTCCATGCTGTTGCCCTGCCCGTAGCCTTGAGTCGTCGTCGCCCACTCACCCACGCCATCCACAGTCAAGATCGCCGCCTCCTCGAAGGGGCTGGCGAAGAACGACGAGGCTCCATGACTGACGTGGTGTTCTGCAAACAGCACCGGACGGCGACCCCACCCCAACTCGCGCGCGACCACCTTGCGAACGGGAAGCTTCTCCTTCATCCACGACGGCATCGCGGTAATAAACTGCTCCTTGCTTCGCGGAAAGCTCTGCAGGTGGCTCAGCAGGATGCGCTCGAGCTTGAGCATCGGCTTGTCGTAGAAACCCAGATGGTCCACCTCATCCATCGTGATCCCCGCGACACCCAGGCAGAAGCGAATCGCATTCACAGGAAAGTCGGGATCGTGCTTGGTGCGGGTGAACCGCTCTTCGGAGGCAGCTGCGATCAACTCTCCATCACATAGCAGCGCCGCCGCTGAGTCGTGATAGAAGCATGAGATCCCCAGAATCCAAGTAGCCATATACGCGCTCAGACAGGCCGTCGAATACGGTCTGGGTCAACCTCGATGGGATTCTCGCGAGGGTTCCAGCCGGTGTCCCCCACCGCTCTAACGACGCGGTCGATGCGGTCCTGGCCCGTCCAACGCAACCACAAGGCTACTGGCCCCAGCCCTATGTAGTAGGCCATCCAGGAGAGCCCTCGATTCTGCTTGCCAGCGATGATGACCGACTTGCCCAGCCACCAGTGCCACCAACGCTTCCAGAACGGCGGGTCGGGAAGGACTGGCGGGTCTGGCACACGCGCAGGAACGCCTCCGGAGAGGGAGGAAGAAGCGAGCTGCTCTGACTCAGTCATCATCTTCCTGGTCGAGCTCCGCGTGGGGAGTGACCGCGTGTACTGGCTTTACGTGTGGGCCGGTCTCAACCTGTTCATCGCTGACCGAGTCGTTGAGCCGGTTGATGAGGCGTCGCAGCTTGCCCAAATGCTTCTGGTCGAACGCCAGCCGCAAGCGATGCAAGCCCAGGACACCCGGCTCTTCAGCCTCGACCGGGTCAGGCTCAACCTCTGTGATCCCTCCCCCGGTGATGATGTCCTTGAACTCATCGTTAAGGGACTCAATGAGCGGGGCAGAGGGCCGATGCTGCATGCGAATCACCAGCTCGCCGTTGATGTAACGGATCGAGTGAAAGTTTCGATAGAAGTGCCTCACATGCTCGATGGCGTCCTGAGGGTTGTTGACGATGGTGTAGAGGTCCAGATCATCTGGGGATATCAGCCCCCGGTCGAGGAGAGCTGTCCGGCAATAGCGGTCCCAGTCATTCCAGTACGTACTGTCCCCGTCTTCGAGCATGACGATGGGTCGGGGGTCCGCCTTACCGGTCTGCACCAGGGTCAGAGTCTCGAAGCCCTCATCCTGCGTACCGAAGCCACCAGGCAACAGGATCACGCCGTCGGTCTCCTTCACGAAGACCACCTTCCGGGTGAAGAAGTACTTGAAGTTCACAAGCTTGGGATCGTCATGGATGTAGTCGTTTGCCCGCTGTTCAAAGGGCAACATGATGTTCACACCAAAGGAATTTTCGCGACCAGCACCCTTGTTTGCCGCCTCCATGACCCCCGGTCCAGCGCCGGTAACCACCATGAAGCCGGCCTCGACCAGACCCCTGGCACAGTCCACAGCCATCTCGTAGTGCGGACTACCCGCAGGCGAGCGAGCGCTACCGAAGATGGCGATCTTCTGGACATCGCTCCATGGCGCGAAGGTATTGAAGCCGCGACGGAGCTCTCGCAAGGAACGGTTCATTATCTTGAGATTGAGGCGACTGGGCTGATCATGAGCAACCAGAGCTGCTGTCAACATCAGCTGCCGCATGTGCCTTCGAGCCACGAAGTGGGCGTCGGGGCTGACCATCTCAAGCATCTCATCGATGAGAGCGTATACGGCCTTCTTGTCGAACGTGGCGGGAATGGTCATTCGGTTCCTGAAAGAGCATCGGGTCGTGGCGGGGAGCGCAGTGTAGCAGGCTGCTATCCTCGCCTCGTGAACTCGATCCGCGCCACCCGCTACCTCTTTGTCTGCACCGCGAACATCAACCGCTCACCGACGGCTGCAGCCTGGGCGGAGCATCACCTCGCGGAACATTTCGTGTCGGCGGAGATCCGCTCCGCAGGGGTCGCTGCATGGCAGGGAGCCAAAGCCAGCGCCTACGCCATCGACGTCATGCGAGAGCAGGGCATGGACATGCGAGAGCACCGCTCTCAGCCCACCCATTCCGAATTGCTGCTCTGGGCCGATCACATCATCGTCATGGAGCCGGGCCACGCGGCACACATCATCCAGATGCAGCCTGAGGTAGAGGAGCGGATCATCGGGCTGTGGCGCTACCTCTCTGACGAGGCGGAAGAGGTCTACGACCCACATCGCCAGACTATCGACGTCTTTCGCGCCAGCTGCACTAGTCTGGGAGAAGCCGTCAAGAGACTCGTCGCGGAGCACCTAGCTGCACGAAGAGCGGCTCGAAAGATGCCGGCAGGAGGCTCATGAACCAGAACAGCCCGCGAGCAGATGGGGCAACTCGAGGCGATCGCATCGAAGCAGCGGCGCTCATCGTCGCCGGCATGGTGCTGCTATGTGTTCCGCTACTCGCTCTGGTAGATGAGGTCGACACACCCTGGCTGCTCCTGTCGCTGCTGGGCGGAATTGCTGGTCTCTACATCGGCGGCCTCGGTGTGCGCTGGTTCCGTCAGGAAGGACCAAGCCTCGAATCCAGCCTCGCGACGGCTGACAGCAGCTTCATGGACACCGAGGCCACCGAAGAGCCTCTCGAACTACGTCTCATCGAGGCGGGGCAACGGTTCGTCGCACACTGTCTGCGCTTCGTCACCTTTGGCGCTGCCGGCCTGCTCATGCTGGTCGAGTTGGGCACGCTGCGCTGGGGGGTCGTCGCGATGTTCGGAACCAGCTTCCTCGCAGATCAGTGGATGCTCCGCCCTAGACCCTACGTGGTGCACAGTGATGGGCTGCGACGACGGGGACTTCTGTCGCCGGTCGAGATCCCCTGGAGCAGGGTGAGTTCCGTATTCTGGAGCCACTACCCTGGCACCCAGCGGCCGCCTTTTCCCAGTGGAGAGCGCCTCATATTGGAAATCGACGAGGGCAATGACCTGGAATTCGTATTCCGCGGCGCCTCGGCGGCTACCGATGCCGCGAGAATGGCGCGTGCACTCGTCACTCATCTCGACAACAAGGTGCGTGTCCTCCGACCGCGGCGCGAGCGCGCCGAGTTCGGACGACAAGATGTATCGAACCACCTCGCCTCTACCCAGGCGGACTATGAGAGCTGAGTAGAGTGTCTCGAAACGACCGCCTCGTGCCGATCGCCGCCGCGTTCTACGGGCCCATCCTGCTCGTCGCGCTGCTCTGGGGATGGCTGCGAAATCTCTGGCCACAGTGGTGGACTCTGAACGGCGCGGGAGAGATCATCTCAGCGGTCCAGGCAGGCTGTCTTCTGGGACTGCTCGGAGTGGGGCTGTCCTGGCAACTGACCCGCAGCGTCCCTGGGGTTCGCAAGCTCAGTGACCGCATCGGCATGGTGCTCGCGGGACAGACGGGCCACCACGCCCTCGCCCTCGCTCTGTTCTCTTCCATCGGGGAGGAGTTCCTGTTCCGCGGCTGCGTGCAGAGTGAATTCGGCCTGTGGACTGCGACTGCGCTCTTCGCCATCGTGCACATCGGCAATGAGCGTCTCTGGCTGTGGTGGACGGCCACCGCCTTTGTGGCTGGAATCGGACTGGGCGTATTGTATGAGCAGTATGGCGGACTGCTCGCGCCGATCCTGATGCACTTCGTCATCAACGCGATCAACATCCACCTGCTCGCCCTACGCGGCCAGCGTGCCCGCGCTGAAAAGGGCCCTGCAGCAGCGCTATCTCAGCCTGACTGAGCACTCAACGAAGGCGCTCAATCGCAGAGACAATGCGCTCAGCATCACCATCGAGGAGCGTCCGCACGTCGATAAGTACACGACCCTGATCAATGCGGGCCAGAATCGCAGGCTCCCCGCAGCGAAGTACCCTGGCGATCGTCTCGTCACCAACCCGACTGGAAGAGAGCGCGACGGCGCTCGAAGCGAGCCTCAGCAACGCTGAGCTACCCCCGCCAGGCGTACTGTCTACCCCGATCACCTCGGTCTGTAGTCCCGCCACTGCCGCCTCGTCAATGACCCCCGCCAATCGACGAGCCTCCAGATCCAGTTCCTCCGCAGAACGTTGGCATAGGATGGCAGCGGGCACCTCAGCACCGGTCGGGTCGCGTTCCCAGGCGAGCAGCGTTGCCTCAAGGGCAAGAAAAGTCAGCTTTCCCGGTCGCAGCATTCTGGCGATGGGGTGTCTGCGTAGCCGATCAAGCAGCTCAGGCTGCCCGGCGATGAGCCCCGCCTGTGGCCCTCCCAGCAGCTTGTCACCAGAGAACAGGACCAGATCCGCCCCAACCTCAAGGGAACGCCCCACGGAGTCCTCACGCAGCTGTCCGGTCTCCTGGAGAAGCCCTGAGCCGAGATCGTGAATCACGATCGCTCCGTGGCTATGAGCAAGCTCGACCAACTCAGCGAGGTCAGGCTCCTCGGTGAAGCCGACCATTGCGAAGTTACTGCGGTGCACCTTGAGAAGAATAGTGGCGCCTTCATCCAGGGCGCGCTGGTAGTCAGCCAAGCGAGTGCGGTTGGTGGTTCCTACTTCGATCAACCGAGCTCCGCTGGCGGCCATGATGTCCGGCATGCGGAACGAGCCACCGATCTCGACAAGCTCGCCGCGCGAGACGGCGACACCAACGCCGTCTCCAGCCAGGGCGCAGAGGCTCAAGTACACGGCCGCCGCGTTGTTATTGACTACTGCAACGTCTGGCGCTCCCAGCACCCGCGCCAGCGACGGCGCCAGTCGCCGATTGCGACTGTCCCGGGCGCCACTATCCAGGTCCATCTCCAGGTTGCTGTAGCCACCGGCGAGTCGGGCGATCGCGTCCAGAGCCGAGGGCGCCAGAGGAGCACGTCCTAGGTTGGTATGCAGGATCACCCCGGTAGCATTCACTACACCTCTCAGCGCGGGCTCGATCTCAGCGCAGGCACGGCTAAGAGCCCTCGATGCGATCTCTGCCAGGGCTGGTAGTTCAGTAAGTTCGCCGGCGCGAATCGAAATACGAAGGGCTTCGAGCACCTCACGACACGCCTCGCGGCGACGCGGCAAGGGCACGGCTTCGGCCTCCGTCCAGCATTCGTGGGCGAGAAGACGATCCACTGCTGGTAGGTCGCGGAGGCTGGCTTGCGTTCCCATGACGGCTGCGAGTGTACACTCAGGCCGTGGAAACCGTCGCGCCACTGTTTACCGCGCTCATCGCACTGTCGATGGCGATCTCAACGCTGATCCGCGGCGCAAGAGACCGACTGCACCAGGAGTACTCGTTCCTGGCCGGCGTCGTATCCATCGCTTTCCTCTGTCTGTTCTTCCTCATTCTCAGCAAAGAGGACACCTGGCGCTTTGGCCTTCTGGTGTCGGCCCTACTGGTTGCGCCGGCCTCGCTCCAGGTCTTCGGACAGGTCCTGCGCCGCTACAACCCGCCCTTCATGCACTTTGTGCCCATTCTGTACGCTTTGGCGGGCGTGCAGACCATCGCCATCGCCCTCACTGATAGGACCAGTGCCTACATCATCATCAGCAACGGCATCATCGTCTTCGGTGGCCTCGCAGTGCAGATCATCTGGATCTTCCGCCTCAGTCGCCGCCTGGATCGAGCGGTGGATCGGAGCCGCGTTAACTACCTGTTGTGGACCGGCTCCTTCGCCGTCATCACGATGGGACTGGAGATCTCGTTCCACGACTGGAACTTCTTGCAGGGACCAACTGAGGCTACTCGGATCAACTTCCCACCCATTGGCTCCCTGGCTACTGCGGCATATATCTACTTCCTCGGCCAGGTCATCCTCCGACGTCGCCTACTGGATCGAGACGAGATCGTCTCCCGGATCGTCGTCTTCATTGTCATGGTGCTGCTCCTCGCCGGAGTGTATGGCGTGCTTGTTCGACTGGTCGGTCCCGAAACCGGTGCTTCGGGGGAGGCTGTCAACATCCTCATCGCATCCACCCTGGTCTTGATCCTGTACGAGCCCCTGAAGATCGCCATGGAGAAGTACGTCCAGCGCTTCTTCGCTCGCGAGCGCTTCGAATACCTGATCGCCCTGAACGAAATGAAGAGGCGCCTGCCTACCTTCATCGAGGTCGAGTCACTCCTCAGCACACTCTTCGACGGCATCCTGTTCACCGGTCGGGTAGATCTCGCTTCGCTCTATCTGTACGACGAGAGCCGAGGCGGCTACCGCCTTCGCCGCTGGGAAGGTGAACCCGAGTATGCGCTCCTACCCATGCTGCCACGCCACCCCATTATCGACGGCATCGAGGAAGGGCGGCCCTGGTACCTGCTACAAGAACTCGAGGCAGAGACGGTCGGCGCAGCAGGTGAGGCGGTAGCCCCCTGGCTCGACGGCGTAGTCGCCACACTGCAGAGCCTGCAGTCCGAGTTGTGCCTGCCGCTTCGCATCGGTACCAGCGTCATCGGACTGTGGCAGCTACGGGTCCAGCCGGGCAGCAACAGCTTCTCGGGAGCCGAGGTAACACTGCTCGCTGAGATTGCCGATCTGGTGGCCGTACTCATCGACAACTCGCGAGCCTTCGAGCGGATGAAGGAACGTGATCGTCTCGCGGCTCTCGGGCAGATGTCGGCAGGACTGGCGCACGAGATTCGCAACCCGCTAGGGGCTATCAAGGGCGCAACTCAGTTGCTATCGCGGGGTGGCCCGGACGGCGACGACGAGTTTCGCGCCATCATCGTCGAGGAAGTGGATCGACTCGACGGCGTGGTCGGGCAGTTCCTCGACTACGCGCGGCCCATGAACATGCACATCGACAAGACCGACCCTGGCATCCTCGTCAGCGGCGTCCTCGCCATGCTCGAAGCCCAGGGCATTCCTGAGAGCATCGTGGTGAAGTACATCCCCGGCGAAGACGTCCCGCCCGTCCCAATGGATGTCGAGAAGCTCAAGCAGGTCTTCATCAACCTCGTTCGTAACGGTATCGAATCCATGGCCGACCGCGGCGGCCAGCTGACCGTCCACACTCGCCTCCGCGCCAGCGGCCATGATGACAGCTTGCCCGTGCCCTCACTGCGCACCCGCCAGCCTGGACTGCGTAATGAAGTTCGGGTGCGGCGTGGAAGCATCTCATCGCCACGCTGCATCGAGATTGTGCTCGACGATGAAGGCTGTGGAATTGAGCGAGCCGATGCACGCAAGCTCTTCATCCCATTCTTCACCACCAAAGCGAGTGGCACAGGGCTCGGTCTACCTATTTGCGAGCGGATCATGCGAGAGCACGACGGCGAGATGGAGATCGAGAGCATCGTTGGTGAGGGCACCCGCTTCACGCTGCGCCTCCCCCTCGAACCACTTGCCGACGACGAGGCCAACAAAGACGACGAGCCAGAGATCGAGACTCTAGCTACCCTCTAGCCTCTCGAGACTCCCGTCCACGGCGGAGAGCCGCTGATTTCAAAGTCCTGAGCTTCTTCTCTCCGCTGTCCACAGCAATCCCCAGCTACTCACAGGGGCTCTGCAAGCTGTCAGACAACGATAAAAACGCCGTCATTTCATGCAAATGCCATGTCTTGTCTGTTTTTCCCATAGACAGTTTCCCATACCTTGTCCACAGACTGTGGATAACCGTCCTCTGTGGAGATGAGATCCTTATTTAAATGTCTGAAATAAAAAGACTATTAGAAAAGAATGTAGAAGCGAAGAAGATGCTTGCATCTCGGGGCAGAGAGTGCTCTAAATTGGGTGTG
>CAZEIY010000147.1:0-327 GCA_964512375.1 uncultured Rickettsiales bacterium
CAGCCGAAATCAACCCCGACGCGGCCGAGACCTGCGACGACGTCGACAACAACTGCAATGGCCTGGTCGATGAGAATGCCATCGACGCCCAGAGCTTCTATCTCGATGCCGACAACGACGGCTACGGAGCCGCGCACCTCTCGAGCGACGCCTGCGATGCCCCCCCAGGCTTCGTCCCCAACAGCATCGACTGCGATGACCTCAGCGCCACGGCCTACCCAGGAGCCACAGAGGTCTGCGACGAAGAAGACAACGACTGCGACACCCTGATTGATGAAGAAGGTGCAGCCCCTACCACCTGGTACTCCGACTTTGACGGTGACAGCT
>CAZEIY010000147.1:348-8954 GCA_964512375.1 uncultured Rickettsiales bacterium
ACCCCACGAACTCAGTGATCGCCTGCCTCGCGCCGCCCAGCTACATCAACGAGTCCACAGACTGTGACGACCTCGACGCCAGCACGTACCCCGGCGCCACCGAGGTCTGCGACGGCGCCGACAACAACTGTGACCTGAGCATCGACGAGGGGGTAACCACCACCTTCTTTGGTGACACCGACGGCGACGGCTACGGCGACCCGAACAACCCCGTGCTGGCCTGCTTCCAGCCGCCTGGTGCCAGCAGCAACCAGCTCGACTGTGACGATGGCCAGCCCTCGGCGCACCCCGGTGGGATTGAGCTCTGTGACGGCATCGACAACGACTGCGACAGCAGCATCGATGACAGCCCGCTCGATGCAGGCACCTGGTACACCGATGCCGACCTCGATGGCTTCGGCAATATCTCCACCGGCACGACCGCTTGTATCCAGACCTCCGGAACGGTCGGCAACGGCCTGGACTGCGACGACGGTAACGCCGCGGCCTTTCCTGGCAATCCCGAGGTCTGCGACGCCGCAGATAACAACTGCAATTCTGCCACCGACGAAGCCTTCGATGAGGACGGCGACAGTGTCACCACCTGTGGAGCAGATGGTGACCCGGCAACGACCGCTGACAACGACTGCGATGACAGCGCGGGCACCGGACCAGGCAACTTCCCCGGCAACACAGAGACCTGCGATGGAGCAGACAACGACTGCGACGGCCTGCTGGACGACGGCTTCGACCTGGACGTAGATGGCGTGACCACCTGCGGCCCGGATGGTAATCCGGCGACCACCGGGGACAACGACTGCAACGACACGGAAGACCAGAGCTACCCCGGCAACAGCGAGATCTGCGACGGCATCGACAATGACTGCAGCGGCAGCGCCGACGACGGTGGTGACGCCCTCGGCGCAGGAGTCCTCTGCCCAGCTGCCAGCTGTCTGGCCATCCGCGATGGCCGCGCGACGACGCCGAACGATGGGCTGTACTTCCTGGACCCCGATGCAGACAACCTCGGCATCTTTGAGACCTGGTGTGACATGACCACTGATGGGGGGGGGTGGACCCTGCTCGGCACGATCTTTGGCGGGGACACCAACAACTGGAACGTAGAGCACGGTCCCTGGTCGAGCACCTCACCCCTAGGCACGGCGACAGCACCGTTTGAGGACTTCAAGTCACCGGCCTGGTACGAGCTGGACATCACCAACTCCGAGATCCTCTGGCAGCGCCGCTACGCAGGCACTAACCGCGCCTCAGCGGTTCTCGGCAACAGCTGCCAGGGTGGCAAGACCCGCTTCAATGAGTTGTTCACCACCTGGGACACCAGCATCAGCTGTGGTACGGGACAGATCACGGTTCAGCCCTCGGTAGATGGCACCGGAAACTACTACCCAGAAGGTAGCTCCAACGGCCTGGCGGGGAGTGGCACGAACGGCTGGTGCTGGAATGGTGGCGACACCCAGAGCAACACGTTCCAGGGCCATGCCGGCTGGAACCAGAGCCCTTATGGTTGCTACGACATTGGCCACCTCAGCTACATCGGTGTGTTCGCGAATGGCTCCTCGCAATACAGCAACCTCGACATCGACAACACCAACTGGCAGAGCTCGATCGATAGCACCCAGACTGCCGTGTCGTTCTTCGCTCGCGACTAGCGCGCTGCGCGCACCTCAGCTTCAGCCAGCGCGCACCAGGATCACCAGCTGCCAGGTAGCGAGCGTGGTGATGCCGTCACCAATCACGCTCATATCGAAGACAAAGACCTGATCCGAGCTACCGGGTGCCACGTCTGGATAGAGCGTCAGATCAAAGACCACCTCGACTCCAATGGGCGCGTTCGCGACGACGGAGGGACTGACGCTGGTAACAAAGTCGTAGGGGTCGTCATCCACCTCAAGGGTCAGGTCGAACAGGCCATCGCCCGCGAGACCAGCAATGCCGGCGATGATGTTCGTCACGGTCGAACCGCCTGAACCGGTGAAGACAAGTGGGTCTGGAATCCCATTACCGGTCAGATCGGCTTGGGACCCTGTCTGAGTCGCGAGGGCCTCCATCTGCGGCCGTGGACTCGGCAACAGGCCTGGAATGGGAAAAGGCAAGATCGGCAGGAAGGGTATGTCCACCCCGATCAACTTGGCGTTGATCGTGTTCAAGGCAGACACAACGTCCGATTCGCCTGCTGGTGTCAGGCAAGAACCGGGGGCCGGGTCCCCGCTGTCAGGGTCACGCATCGTGGTATCGGTCGCATAGGCAATAATTGGCACCGACCCGGTCCGAAAGCCGACCCCACCCAAAGTACCTGCACCAGGAGTGGACGAGTTGTTAGCACCCGACACCGAACCTCCAAAGGCATCGCCGCTGCTCGCCGCAAACGGTCGCACATCCGTGTCGGCGTCGTAGCTGCCATTGCAGGTGAGATCGTGCCCCGCACCAGTCGCTGCCTGATAGAGCGCCTCCATTGAAGACTCAGACTGGTCCCCACCATCGTGCAGGTTGATGCTGTCGAGGGCGGTCTGGACAGCAGCAGTGTCCGTAGTGATCTGCTGGATCAACTCAAAAGGGAGATCGGTGCCAGGTACGCCATAAGGGTCCACGGCATAGTCGTCAAAAGTGGCCACGCCGAACGCAATGTCAGGAATCAATACGGTAGAGACGACCGAACTGAAGCTCGACTTCATGTTGTTTATGGTCGCAAACATTGAGCCGGTGGTGTCCAGCATGAAGAGGACATCCGCCTGCTCAATTTGAGGAGTGAACGGCACCTGGAGCGTCGTCGTCGTGCGCGGATTCAGCTCCGCATAGAAGCCGGTGATGTAGTCGCTCGAGTCATTCGGATCGGTGCCGGCGAGGGTCTCGACCAGGTCCGAGAAGCCATCCCCGTCGCTGTCGTCGCTGTTGGGGTCGGTGCCACCTGCGACCTCCTCGCCGTCGGGAGTGCCGTCGTTGTCGCTGTCCTCATCCTGAAAGTCGGGGTAACCGTCACCGTCACTGTCTACCGGATTGGTCGGGTCAGGCCCCACCTCGTCTTCGTCAGGGATGCCATCGTTGTCGCTATCCAGATCAAGGAAGTCAGGTGTGCCGTCACCATCAGAGTCGACCGGCGGGGTCGAAGGGTCATCGTCACCAGCTTCTACGGCGTCGCGAATGCCGTCGCCGTCACTGTCGGTGTCCTGCTGATTCGGCGTTCCATCGCCGTCCTGATCGTCAATACCCTCGTCGAGATCGGAGATCGTGTCCTGATCAAGATCGCTCGGCCCGACCGTGTCGTCGTCGTCGGCTCCCGCGTCATCGTCATTGGCTCCCGCGTCATCGTCATTGGCTCCCGTGTCGTCGTCGTCCGAGTTCCCCCCCGACCTTCTGGAGTCATAGCAACCCACCAGCATCAGTAGAGAGAGAAAGACAATCAGCCGCGCTGTCCAAGCCATTGAGACCTCCGAGGGATGGCGCACCGTAGCAAGGTCTGAAAAGAAGGCTAGGTCTTTCGGCCTGCAGTCCAGCAGTTTGCCCGCAGCGGCGACACACCCCATGATGTCCCGTCTCGGGCCCTCGCAACTTCACCGAGCCACTCTGGAGCATCCACGAATCATGAGCCGAAAGCTCACAAACCGAGCCTCAGCAAAGGTGCTCGACGGCTTCTTCAGTTCGGTGTCCGCGCTCGGCCGAGGTCTTCCTGCTGCCAACCCCGCACGCCACGGGGTCGAGCGAACCGGACCCTATTCCTATGGACCACTCGGCGAGCACAACCTCCTGGACATCTATCGGCCCGCATCCCGGCCCCAGAAGCTACCCGTCGTGCTCTACATCCACGGAGGCGGCTTTCGAGCCCTGAGCAAGGACTCACACTGGCTCATGGGGCTGGTGTTCGCGAGACGCGGCTACCTCGTGCTGAACATCAACTACCGCCTGGGCCCCGCGGACCCCTACCCTGCTGCTCTGCAAGACACCTGCGCCGCCTGGCTCTGGGCCCTCGAGAACGCAGCACATTACGGTGGCGACCCCAGTCGAATCATCGTCGCTGGCGAATCAGCAGGCGCCAACCTGGCCATGGCCCTCACCGTTGCTTGTTGCTATCTCCGGCCCGAGCCCTGGGCGCAAGAGGTCTACGAGGCCGGGGTAGTCCCTCGAGCGGTTGCTCCAGCCTGTGGCCTCTTCCAGGTCTCGGACCCCGCCCGCTACCGGCGGGCCGGCCTCACCGACCGCTTCAGCCAATCCATCTTGAACGACTGCTTGGACTGCTATCTCCCAGAAGATGAACAGCGAGCCTATCCGGGTCTGGCCGACCCCGTATGCATCGTCGAGCAATCTGCTCCCGAGCGTCCGCTGCCCCCGGCCTTTCTAGCCGTCGGCGACTGGGACCCCCTCAAGGAAGACACCGAGCGAATGACCTCGGCGTTGACTGAGCGAGGATGCCAGGCAGTCAGCCACGTCTACCCGCGCGGGATACATGCCTTCCACGCCTTCGTCTTTCGCAAGCAGGCTAGAGAGTGCTGGGAACACATGCTCGACTTCCTCGACGAGCGAGCACAGGCCACGACCGTCGTGGGAGATCGTTGACCGAGGACGACCGCGGCTCACACCTCAACTATCCTTGTGCACGAGAGCTTCGATGCGATCGTGATGGACCTGCGCATGCCGGGCATCGGTGGCGCCGAGACCTGCCGAGCGATTCGCAAGCTTGACTCCGAGGTGTTCATCTTGCTGGCGTCGGGATACGGACTCGAAGACGACGTCGAGGAACTCGTAAAGGACCCGAGGATACGGTTCCTGCAGAAGCCGTTTGGCCTCTCAGAGCTCGTCGAAGAGTTGTCGTTGCTTACAGAGGGACATGAGTGACCTTGCACCCGAAACCCGAACTGACCGTCCTGTACTACTGGGGATTCTGGAACAGGTAGGCCCTACCGACCCCCGACCCAGTGCCGGCTCCATTCCGTGCGCCGATGAGAATATCCGGACCATCGGATCCATCGGCGTTGCCCGGCAGGGCAGCCGAGGAGCAGAACCGATCAGCTGAGGTTGCCGCCACGAACACTGCATTGGCGGTGCCGATGTTCTCCCCGCAACATCCTATAGAGGAACCCTTGAACAGATAGCCTCTTCCGCCATCCGTGGCATCTGGCGCACAGATCAGGATGTCACCAATAGTGTCCGTATCGACCGTTCCAGCGGCCAACGCGGAACCAAACCCATCCACGGATCCCGAGTCCCCACTGAAAGTTAGTATCTCGCTGCTCTGCGGAACCGTGAGCAACGGGATCCCGGAACCGACGTTGTTGACCATATCAGCGCCATGAACCAGAAAGGCTCGCGAGTTGCCCGCAGCCTGACTTGTTGCGGGCATACCGATCAGCAGCTCCGCTGTACTGTGTGGGTCGTTATTAACATCGGTCTCCAGGTCGGGAACCAGCGTGACGGCCTTCGCGAAGTCATATCCTCCCCAACTGCTCTGGCTCCTGAGCTCAAAGTTGCGATCTGTGCTGGCAAAAGCGCTCACTCCTTCTGATCTCGTCGAGTCGAAGAGGTCCCAGAGAGGCGGAGCAGGAATGGGAGTCGGCATTGTGGTGTCCGGCGACATCTCGTCGCTGAAGAACACATAGACAGCACCCTGGTCGCTATTTGCCGTCGTCGATCCGAGGGCAAAGTCGGGCTTGCCATCGCCGGTGAGATCTCTGCCTGCGGCGATTACCCCACCCAGCATCGCGCCGAAGCCCGAGATACCCGGCCCATTCCCATCAAAGGTGTGCTCACCAAAGGCATTGTCTCCCAGGTTTCGGCAGTGGGGCGCAAGGGAAACTCCGCCGGGCAACATGACATGACACTGCGCACCTGCAGTCCCCGAGCCCATCAAATCGTTGATAGTCCCACCATCGAGGAGATAGACCCTGCCCTCTCCCTCTATGCCGTAGCCCGGCGCGCCGATGAGGATCTCATCGAAGCCATCGGCGTTGATGTCCCCGGCCCAGGCGACAGCGGAGCCTGTCCGGTCGTCTGCGCCAAAACCAAAGAATGCGAAATCCGCACGGTCGTAGCGCAGCTGCGAGTTGTCGCTGGTCCCGCCCGTCAGAAGCGCCTCGGTGTTGAGGCTGGTGCTGGCGCCTGGCGCGCTCTTTCCCAGGATCAGGTAGACCGCACCACCATTTGTGTAGGTATTCGAGCCCGAGCTGTCCGCAACGGTCTCGGCCGGCACGCCGATGAGCAGGTCATCGAAACCATCATTATTGATGTCACCATTGAGAGCGATCGAGAAGCCACTGTTCGGGTTAGAGCCTGAAAGAGCCAAGCCCGAGAGTTGTCCAGGGGCCGAAACTGAGCCCAACTCCACGCTCTGTCCCATGTCAGGTAACGAATCGGATTGGCTGGCAGGATTGCTGGGATCTTCAGAGCGCCACAGGTAGGACCGACCGACGTGGTTACTGCTGGCCGCGCAGTTGCTCGAGCTCCAGTACGGATCTCCGAAGACGAGATCGGGCACACCGTTGCCGTCGAAGTCCCCCGCAGCGCCGACAACAAAGGGATAGTCCGCATTCGAACTCTGACACCCCGAACGGAACCCGACCGCCGAGCTGGCAGCGCTCGTGGTGTTGTCATCCCCATCACAGTCGGAGTCGACGCCATCCCCCTGGGCGTCCCATGCGCCTGGATGAATCGAAGCATCAAAATCGTTGCAGTCCAAGCCACCCCACCCATGGTCACCGAAGCCATCCGCATCGCTATCTGGAATAGATGAGGTGCACTGGGTGTGCGACGAACAGCCCCCGTCGTCGCAGTCGGTTAACCCATCGCAGTCGTTGTCGAAGCTGTCCTCACAAGCAGCTGTTGGAGTGTTGCTTATTGGGGGGTCCTGCTCTGAGAGACCAGGGTGTGCAAACCCAGTTGAGTCATTGCAGTCGGCACAATCCAACACGCTGTCGCTATCTGAGTGGACCTCACCACCGCCGTCGTCAGCGGTCGTTATGAAGTCGGCACCACCGACACAGTCGTTGTCCTGCCCATCGCACAGCTCGGTGTTCCCAGGGAAGTTCGCGGCATCACTGTCGTCGCAGTCATCATCGGCAGTACCTGCGGTGTCATCGGGTCCGCAGGTAGTGAACCCGTCTCCATCGGCATCGAAGCCCTCGTCCACGCCGCCCACACAGTTGTTGTCGATGCCATCGCAGGTCTCGGTCACGAGAGTGCTTATCGAGGCGTCAAAGTCCGCGCAGTCCGACGTGTCCGGATCACCATCACCGTCGTCATCGTCATCTACGCAGTCGGCGTTGCCGTCGCCGTCGAAGTCGCCGTCATCAATGGTGCCGTCGCAGTCATTGTCGATGCCGTCGCAAATCTCGGTCGCACCGGGATAGACCGCCGCCACGAGATCGTCACAGTCATCTGCGTTGTTCACATAGTCATTGGGAGCATCGCAGGCCGATGCGCTCAGAAAGGAACCTCCGTAACCATCTGAATCGGAATCCAGGTACCAGGTGGCCCCATCGATCGCCTCTTCGTCTACGCCGCCGTCACAGTCGTTATCTAGTCCGTCGCAGATCTCATCGGCCCCAGAATGAAATGTGGGATCGGCATCATTGCAGTCGCCCTCGTTCTCGGTCTGTCCGTCGAGGTCGTCGTCGCCGTCATCGCCACTGTCGGGGGGCCTGGCGATTAAGATGACGCCGTTGTCGCCAACCACCGCGCCGTGGCTGACATCAAAGAAGTCGACGCCGAGCAGGTGGTCCTCTGACTCCAGATCAAGCCAGCCGTCATAGTCCACTGAAGACCAACTGAGAGAACCCTTCAGGTCTGGAGTGGCGCTGATGAGCGTGTGGTTCTGGCCGACCACCCAGCCGTGGTCCGGGTCGACAAAGTCGACACCGTACAACGACATGATGTTGCCGGTAGTGGCTTGCCAGATCTGCCCTGAGTTGACGCTCTGAAGGATGCCCTCATCACCGACAATCCAGGCATCGTCCGAGCTGACCATGGCGAGACCCGCAGAAGCGCTTCCGACGGGGTAGACGTTGCCTTCGTCTACTCCATCGACCTTCACCAATGAGCCGGCATCGCCTACCGCCCACACCATCTCATCAAAGCCAGACAGGTCCGTCAGAGCGGTTTCGCCTGCCGTCTGGTGTTCCAGAGTCCAGGTAGGGGGTGAAGCCTGTAGGTCAAAAGACCAGATCTGACCGTCACTGGTCGAGATGTAGAGATAGTCTCCTCCTGATCCGCCAATGTACGCAGACAGCAACTCCACCCCCGACGAACCTGCAAAAGCTGTGTTCCTCGTCCAGGTAGCACCGGCGTCCAGGGTGATAAATATCGTGCCGCCACTTCCCACGGCAAAGACGGCACTCGGGCCGTAGACAACCACATCATTGAGGTCACCGACCCAGCTACCCAGGTCCTGTGCATCCCAGCCCCACCCCCCATTCTGGGTGCGCAGGAGCGTGGACTCTCGCCCCACGGCCCAGCCGTCGTTGATGCTTGAGAAGGCCACAGCGGTGAGAGATGCCGTAGTCACCCCTTCAATTCTGTGCCAGTCGTATTCCTCGATGCCGAACGTGTCGTCGTCATCACCAGCGGTGTCGTCGTCATCACCAGCGGTGTCGTCGTCATCACCAGCGGAGTCGTCGTCATCA
>CAZEIY010000148.1:0-8129 GCA_964512375.1 uncultured Rickettsiales bacterium
GCCTCCCACTGCCTCTGCGACCAGGTCGTAGCCAGCCACGTCGACAATCCGCATGGGCACGATATCGCCAAACGCTGCTCCCCCAGCATCTGCAACCAGCACCTGACCGTCGATCTCCGGGGCCTGCCGTGCAGTCCTGCCGACCCAGAGGAGCTCCGTCTCAGGATGCACACCCTCGATCAGCACATCCTCGACTCCACCGAGTCGCTCGGCGCTATTGTCTTCATGAATCTGCTGCTGCAGAAGCATCAATGCCTCCCGACGCTCCTGCTTTAGTTCTTCAGAGAGCTGCCCCTCAAGAGACGATGCGGGCGTCTCGGCCTGCGGGCTGAACGTGAACACACCCACGTTCTCGAAACGCTGCTCTCCAACGAAATCATAGAGCTCCTGGAACTGGGCATCTGTCTCTCCGGGGAAGCCAACTATAAATCCCGTGCGAAGGGCCACATCAGGGATCCGGGCACGAAGCTTGTCCAACAGCCCAAGGGTGCGGTCCTTGCCGATCCCCCGATGCATTGCTCGGAGTATCGGATCGGAGATGTGCTGCAGTGGAATGTCGATGTAGGGCGTGGTGCTGTTCAGCTCGGCCAGAGCATCTACCAGAGCATCAGGGAAGCGCGCTGGATACGAGTAGAGCAGTCGCAGCCACTGAACACCATCGACGCCGTCCAGAGCCCTCAGCAGGTCGGGCAGACGCTCCTTGCGAGAAAGATCTCGGCCCCAGGAGTTTGAGTCCTGACCGACAAGATTGAACTCCTTGACCCCACTCGCTGCAAGGGCACGTACTTCCTCGACAAGGACGTCGAGGGGGCGGCTCATGAGATCACCGCGCAGCTTGGGGATGATGCAGAAACTACCGCGCTGAGGGCAGCCTTCGAGGATCTTCACGTAGGCAGACCACGGAGTAAGTGTGTTGACCCTCGCCTCGCGACCCTGGACATAGGTCGGCATGCCCACAATATCGGCACTGTCGTGTTCGCCAGGACTCAAGACCTCGAGAATCCGGTGGTAGTCACCGGTACCAACAAAGGCATCCACCTCAGGAAGCTCCCTGCGCAGATCCTCATGATGACGTTGCACCATGCAGCCCGTCACGACGAGCTTGCCCTTCCAGCCTCGCTGACGAGCCTCGGACATCTCGAGAACCGTGTCGACGGACTCCTCGGTCGCCTCGTCAATGAAACTACACGTGTTCACGATCACCACGTCCGCATCGTCCGGCGAGTCACAGACCTGGTAGCCAGCCTGCCCCATCGTCGCCAGCATGGCCTCGGAGTCGGTGCGGTTCTTCGGACAACCCAGGCTGACGAAGTGGACACTACTCCCCTGATGGTCCTCGAGCACAGCACCGATCGAATCGTCGGCATCAGGCCTCGCGGGCTGAATGATGTTCAAGCGGTGGGACATGGTGGAGCGGATATCGTCCATTCGATCGCTTCGGTCAAGACAAAGCTTCTGCCACGCTGTAGTGCTCTTCGGCACTCTGCGACGCTGCCAAAGGCCCTTAGCCCGCCTCGATAAGCTGGAAGTCTGGTCGTGGTGACCAGCGAAAGCGCTCAACGGGCTGATCTTGGCCCATCACGAGCCCCTGCAGCACGGTCTCGGTCCGATCTCCAAAGGCGCTCATGGTGACGACTGCGGTCACCATCGAGCTGCTCGAATCCACACGCAGGTAGATGGTATCGACGGACCCATTCGGCACCTTCGGCACGAGCTTCAAGGTGTCGGCCCCCGACCTGCTCTCTGGCCCGGTCGCCAGGCTTATCTTGTAGTGCTCGACCAGGCGGTCGGCCCCATTGAAGACTGCCAGGAAGCGATCCAACGACTCCATCATTGCGGAGTAGTGAGTGCAGGTTCTCTCGGCCTCATCGACGATCCACAGCTGCGTACCATCGCTGAGAAAGAGGCGCGGGCTGGGCTTCTTGAACTCCCACCGCAGCTTGTTCGGCTTCTGCACCTGTAGAGTGCCCTCCTGAACCAGAGGAGCCGGGAACGAGATCCCACTGCTGGTCTGAATGAACTGGGCCTCGAAGGACTTCATGGCGTCATAAGCACCACTCAGACGCGTCAGCACAGCATCGACATCGTCGCTACCGACAGCCACCCCTGCCGCACCGGAGTCAGCACGTACGGGAATACCCACCGCTGCAATGATGAGAATCACCAGCGCTGTCAATACAGCAGCAACTGCCAGGACCGGACGACGCGGGGACTCAGGCACCGTAGTCCTGCACAAACACCTCACGAGGCCTCGCGCCATCCGCAGGACCAATCACGCCCTGGCGCTCCATCGAATCAATAATTCGAGCCGCTCGGTTGTATCCGAGCTTAAGCTTCCGCTGCAGCAGCGAAGTGCTCGCCTTTCCTGCCTGGGACACCACCGCAACCGCCTGGTCGTACATCGAATCCAGGTCCTCGAGGTCCGCACCGCCATCTGCGGAGTCATCAGGAAGAGTCAATTCAACGTATTGAGGCCCTCGCTGTCCCTTGATGTGCTCCACCACATCTTCAGTCTCACCATCGGTGACGAAAGCTCCGTGGAACCTCATCAAGTCAGAAGAGCCTGGCGGCATGAACAGGCCATCTCCCATGCCAAGAAGCCTCTCTGCACCATTCGCATCAAGCACGGTCCGGGAGTCCACCATTGAGCTCACTCGGAAGGACATCCGGCCAGGGAAGTTCGCCTTGATCAGTCCGGTGACGACGTCGGTAGACGGCCGCTGAGTGGCCAACAGCAGATGAATACCTGCCGCACGAGCCATCTGAGCCAGACGAACAATCGAGTCCTCGACCTCTTTGCGAGCCGCCATCATCAGGTCTGAGAGTTCATCAATAATGATTACGATGTAGGGCATCTTCTCGGGCGCACCGACCGGCTCACCACCGCGGGAGCGAAAACAGACGGAGTCCAGCCCCGCCGCACGACCGCAATCGGGCGGGACCTTGGGCTTACCTGACTTGCAGGAAGCCTCCCACTCGGTCCACTCGGTGATCAGTCCCTCGGTCTTCTCGTTGTAGTTAACGATATTGCGTGCGTTCATGGCCGCTAGTACTTCATTACGTCGGTACATCTCGCTGACCGCCCAGTTCAGCGCCATGGCAGCCTTCTTCGCCGAGGTCACCACTGGCACCAACAAGTGGGGGATGTCCTTGTAGACCGAGAACTCGAGCATCTTGGGGTCAACGAGGATCATGCGGACCTCCTCGGGAGACCAGCGATAGAGGATCGACAGGATCACGGAATTCACACACACCGACTTACCTGAGCCTGTACTGCCTGCGACGAGCAGGTGGGGCATCTTGGCTAGGTCCGCGCAGACAGGTGCGCCATCGATGCTCTTGCCCAGAGCGATGGGCAACTGCATGCCCTCTTTCTGAAAGGCCTTCGATGCCATCACCTCACGGAGGTAGACCGTCTCGCGGACATCAGATGGAACCTCAATGCCCACCACTCCCTTGCCTGGAATCGGCGCGACGATACGGATCATGTCCGCCTCGAGCGCCATGGCCAGGTCATCCCCCAGACCAGCAATTGTCTTCACTTTGATTCCCGGGGCCGGCTTGAACTCAAACATCGTCACGACCGGCCCGGGAAGGATGTCTGTGACACGGCCCTCGACCTTGAAGGTGCGCAGGGTCTGCTCCAGAAGGGTCGCCTTCTCTTCCAGGCGCTGCTCGTCGACGGCAACCTGGCCAACGGGTGGTTTCTGCAGAAGCCCCAGCTCCGGCAACTCATAGGGCGGCAAGTCAACGGGAGTGATCACCCTTCGTGCGCTGACCACCCTCTCCACCTCGATGATCTCCTGGGCCACGTCGAGCTTCTCGTGAATGCGTGGGCGGGACTCACTATGCTGCTGCTCGCCCGGAGTCTCCCCACTGCGAGGGTCATCTGATCCTGTAGGTTCCTTGGAACCTGATATCTTCCTCGAACTCTTCACGCGCAGCTCCGCGTGCACCTCGCCGCGCTGGTTGGCGCCGCGCATGGTGTCCTGCGGCTCCAGTTCCTCTGCAAGAGTAGAAATCCTCTCGCTGGCTACGAGCCCTACAGACAGTACCTCTTCGTCAACCTCTTCCGTCAGGTCGATCCCGTCGCGGGGATGCACCTCACAAGCCTCTAGCTTCGCCTCGGTCACGGGCGCAGGCTCATCCTCGATCTCCGCTTCCAACTCGGACTGCGAATCTCTACTGCCAGGATCAAGTAGTGCCTGAACATCGGAGTCGCTGGAGTAGGGACGACGAACCCTCGACTTTCGATTCTCGGTGCCGAGTCCGATGCTCTCCAAGCCCGAATCCTCAGATTCGGACTCCTCTCGTCCGACACTTCGATCGTCGTCCTCCCGAAGAGAGTGGCTTGCCGAGAAGGGGTCCTCTGGGTCGAGGCCGAGTTCCTCATCGAGACGCTGCTCCTCGAGAAGTGCGAGGCGCTCCTCGCGTTCCCAGCGCTCTTCGTCACGTCGAAGCCTGCGGTCTTCGCTCCAATCGAGCCAGCGGTCGTGCAGTCCCTCCCGGAGCCCACCGTAGAAGGCAAGCACCGAGCCGCCACCAGAACGACCAAGTCCCGCGACACCACGGACAAAGACCCTCAAGGTAGCCCTCGACAAGGCGATAGCGTGCCTGGCGAGAAGAATGACCTGAACACCAAAACCAAGCCTGGCTCCAGCCAACAGCACGGTCACTGCGAGTACCCCGGCTCCAGTCTGCGAGATCTGCGCCTCAAGAAAGGACAAAAGCCCCTGCCCAACCCTGCCTCCGCCAGTGAGGCCGGGAACCCGCTGATAAGAAATGGCGCCAAAAGCCAACTCGACCAGGACGGAAAGGCTCAAGGCGACTGCAACAAACCCAGTAGTCTCGAGCAAGTGCACCCGCCGAGCTCGCTGCATGAGCAGCGCCAGGGAGAGAAGGAGGAGCATCGCTGGGAAAGCGAAGGCGGTCATGCCGAACCAGCCCAGAAGTGTCCCGGCAAGGCGGGCACCAAGGGGGCCAATCCAGTTACTGGTCGCCGCACCGGAGTTCAGCGCCGGGGAGCTGTAAGACAGCAGGCTCAGCAAGGTGATTACGGCAGCACCCAGAACACCCAGGCCCACCAGTTCTTTCGCCAGGGACTCTGAGCGAACCTTGCCACCACCCTCGAGGTCAGCCTCGCGGCGAGGCTTCTTCCGAGAGAGCAGCGCTGCTCCTCGCCGCACCCGAGTCTTCGAGGCCTTGGACGGCGGCGCCTTCTTCTTGCCAGGTGCGCCCTGCGCACTGGTCGACCGAAAGAGTCCCATAGAGATTCAGCAATCCTCCTCGCGCCTCGCCTGGGAGCGGAGCGCGACACCCACGTCAATATTTTACACTTTTTACCATAAAACACGGGGGTTGATAGGCAAATTTGCCCTCAGTGCAACGATCCTATTGCTCGCAAAGAGAACTCAGAGGCTCAGCCTCCAGGAATTGCTCAACAGCTGACGGAACTTCGCGTACCGCTTTCTCGAGGCCCTAGCCGTACGACGCGCCTCTGCGTGAGAGCATCTGCGCCCGCTTCAAGTAGCTCGACTACGCCGAGGGCCGCGGCCCCTGAGTTTCTCGGCACTCCACCTTCAGTAACGCAACGCACGAAGTCTTCACACTCGAGGCGCAAAGGAGGAATACATGACTCAATCCCCTCGTTGACGGCTCGGAAGGACTGCAGTTCGGGGAGAGCGCAGGGTGCCTTCGCGCGCAACACACCTCGATCATCCCGAAGGTAAAGTTTGACCCTCGCTCTCACGCCACTCTCATCGAACACGGCTACTCCGGCGCTACCCTCCACGGCTACTCGGCGTGTCTTGGGGACTCCGAAAGCACAGGAGACACGAGCGGACAGCCCGCCCTCCAGCCGAACAGCCGCGCGTGCCCAACGATATCCAGACGACCCATCGCCCGGAGGCAGATCGCTCAACTCAACATCAAGTACAGCGCGAGGAAAGAGATAGAGGAGAATAGACAGGTCATGGGGGGCAAGAGACCACCAGGGGCCAACCCCCTCGGCCGCCTCAACGGGGTTGTAGCGGCTGCAGGCCAGACCGATAGGCTCTCCGATCAGCCCAAGATCCAGAACCGTTCGTAGCCACTCAACTCCCCAGTGATAGAGCATCTGATGACCAACAACGAGCACCCTCTCGCGCCGAGCAGCGGCCTCAACGAGAGAACGCGCGTCCCTGGACGAGAGGCAGAGAGGCTTTTCGACAAACACATGCAGGCCCCTGTCCAGTGCAGAGACACAGAGCTCGAGGTGCGTCTCTGCGGGACTACAGATCGCGACAGCATCGATTCCAGGACAACTCCCCAGATCCGAAAACCTCGCCACGCGAGTCAATTGTGGATCTACAGCACCGATCGGGGACAACCGAGTCAAGTCAGGGTCACAGGCGGCCAGGACCCGCGCGCCAGTACAGCCCTGAAAGTCGCGCAGGACGTTCCGGCCCCAACGCCCCACACCGACCACAGCGATACCCAGGTCGGAGCGGTCCGAAGAGAGCGTCACCGTAAAGAGGAGCTACGGGTAGCCGAGAGTGATGCCAAGGGTGATTCGATTGTCGATGTATTCACCCTCATTGGTGCTGGACGAAGGGATCGCGCTGAAGCGATAGCCAGCTAGCACATGGAACCAACGGGCGAGAAGTACATCGACATTGACACCCGCTGACACCTGATGTTCGGTACGGGTCAACCAACCGGCAAGATCTCGGTATGTGTAGTTGAAGTCTGCTGAAATCTGCAAGCGCTCAAAAAAGAGTCCGCGATACTTAAAGTAGGCCTGCGTCTCGACAATTCGGTTCGTGTAGTAGCGGAACTGGAAGTCCCGGCGGAAGCCAACCCCAAGGCGCTGGGTAATGACCGGGCGTACGGACAATTCAACCTCGCCCAGGAGTCCTCCCGGGCCACTCACATCATAACTCTCATTGCCCTCACCGAAGTCGACGTTGCCGTAGCCAATCAGGCCTCGGAGAGAGAACTTGCGAGAGAGGTCGCTCTGTAAGCCCAGCCAGAGCTTCCACTCTGTCGCGGGCAATTGCGCACTGTGATTCACCGTATCTGCGTCGTAGTCCCCCCACAGCACTCTGGAGACCTCGCCACTAAACATCACGCGGCTACGGGGGAAGAAGCGCCAGTCGATACCACCGCCACCACCGATCTGATGACGATTACCGAGGATAACGGGATTGGGATCGAACGCGCCCGACAGGTAGTAGGGTCGAGACCAATTCCAGCCAGCCTCAGCGTAAATCTGAAAGGCGCTCGTAGGACGGAACCGCACCTTGACGGGCACCGCGACTGCCAACTCCTGATCCGCACTGCCGCCCGAGGAGGACGCACCGTCCGCGCCATCTCCGCCAGAAGTCGGACGGTTGTTCAACGACGGCTCAAGCTGCAGGCCCACCTTGCCCTGTCGGTTGGCGTCGATCAGCGTGGAGATTCCGAACTCCGTGAACACGCGGAGATCCGCATGATTAATGTCAGGATCATCACCAGCATTGAAATAGGTAAAGAAGCGGTAGTAGGCGTCCAAGGTCCAGCGGAAGTTGTCACCGGGATAGACCAACGATATGCCAGGACGTACCTGCAGGCCGAAGTCAGCCTCAGGGAGGAGCTGAGCGCGCCGCACGTTCGAGTCGTAGACCGCCTCTGCGCGAATACTGGGCTTGAAAACGATTTCACCCAACGCGATGCCGTCTTCAGCGGCATGGGCGCGGTCGACCACCCCCAGTCCGAAGACCGAGAGTGCAACCAACGTAACCATCAGGAGTAAGCGTAGCCTCCCCATCGCAACCCTCAACCTCACTCTCTCATCGCGTGCTGATTCGTAGCGAACGTACAGCCTACATGGCTATTGCATGCGGCGCCCGCTGCCGACCGGCGATTCTCTCAGTAATTTCCCGGTTTTCGATGCAGACCTCTTGTGCCTGAATCAGCGCTCAGACGCAAGGCCTACCGTCCTATTGAAACGGCGATGAATCCGGCGGACGGCTACTTCCACCAGAAGATGCGCCGTAGCCGCTGTCTGCGCCCGTGTCCCCGCCCTCTACAGAAACCACGACTCTAGTCTGTCCTGCGGTCACAATTCCGACCTGCCCGACACACGCATCTGCCTCTGACGTAACCGTCAG
>CAZEIY010000148.1:8139-8921 GCA_964512375.1 uncultured Rickettsiales bacterium
TTCTTGGCAATGAAGAGCTTCCTGAAATTATGTTCTTGCAGATCGAGGTTCTCGCGAGCAGCGGCCTCCGCAAGATTGAGACGAGAGTCACCAGCGACCTTGAGAAGCCCACGCAATGCTCCGAGCTTGTCATTGAGGCAGTTCAGGAGAACAACGTCCTTCTTTTTTTGAGCCTCTTCGATCAGTCGAAGTATCCGATTTGTGGTCGCCTCCAGTTCCTGCACCGCCCCATGCGCGAAGTCCTGCTTCTCGCGAGAGCTCATGTTACCCCCACTGATCTCACCCTCTTCCGGGGAAACAGTTGATTCGGCAGGCTCAGAAGCATCCACAGCCTGAGCTTCAGTGGCACAGAGCGCAACGCTGAGACCGGTGACCATCGCCAAAACCGATAGACGAGAAGCGAACGTTTGAAAGCGATCTATCATCTGTCTCATCCCTTCAATTAGTGGAAACCCACCGACCTTCGAGTATGGCGCCCCGGCGGGTTCCATGTCAAACCTCAAAATAGGTCGCAGCCTTACGAAGGCAAGCACTTTCGGAGGAGGCCCTGGAGCCTGGCTCTGAGTGTGTCCCTACTGAGCAGAGAAGATGTATGGGTAGCCGTCGACAGTGACCACATCAGGCGGAGGGGGATTGAACTTGATCGTCCGAACGACCTTGAGGATGCAGGCCTCTAGAGCTGCGTTGCCTGTACTGTTCTCCAGGATATCAGCGCCACTCACCTTACCGCTCGTCTCAATCTCGAAAGTGACCGTGACCTTGCCTGACAGATCGGGATCGCC
>CAZEIY010000149.1:0-8899 GCA_964512375.1 uncultured Rickettsiales bacterium
GGCAGACCCGATGCCATCGCCTCAAGGATCGTGAGGCCAAAGGTCTCCTGAAAGTTATCGACCAGCGAGAAGTAAAAATCCGCAGCAGCGTAGAGGTAGGGCTTCAGCTCTGCGTCGAAGTTGGGGATGGAGAGCACACAATCGCTCAGTCCATAGCCCTGGATCAGCTGATCCAGCAGCGCAAAGTCCGAATCATCCCCTCCTCCAGCAATCACCATCAGCAGCTTGTCCATGCCCCCCGCAGCACGCATCCGCGCAAGTTGCCCGAGAATGGGCGCCCAATCCGCCTTCTGACGTAGAGCGACCCGACCGATACAGAGCGCAATCACAACATCCTCTGACAGCTCAAACCTCTTGCGAGCTTCCGCCCTCGACGGTGGACTGAAGAGTGCATCGTCAATAGCCAGGGGGACCCGCTCAAGTCGCGCAGCACTCACGTCCTTAGCCATACCCAGAGAAGAGCGCGCCCAATCCAGCCCCTTGCGTACCGTCTCCTCGGCGCACGCACTGGTGCACACCACGGCGTCATAGGGAGCGAGGTCAGACAGGATCAGTTGTTGATAGCGCGTCGACATGAGCAGTCCGTCAAGGGAATGCGTGACACCGGTAATCGGAAAGGGACGGCGCGCCAGCCGATTGCGAGCCTCGACCATATGGGGCAACAGGGAAGTGAAATCACCGAAGTGAAAGACGTCGTAGTCGACGTCCCGAAGGTTACCTTCAAGCGCCACATGCAAGAGCGGCTGCACCCGACGCCGCTGGCCAGGGTCTGAGAGATGCTCTGCCGTCCACGAGTCAAACGCACGAACAGTGTTCATGTCAGTGCAATAGATGTCGTAGTGCTCGTAGCTTCCGTACTCGAGCAGCGCGCGCAGAAACCCCTCATTGGCGATGGGTCGCCCCATGCGAAAGCCCCATGGATTGGGGCTCACAAAAGTGTCGGCACTACCCCAACGCATGGGCTCTCCCTACGAACTCTGAACGCAAGTCGCGCAGAGCATAACAGCCCCCAAAGCCGCAAAGGTCAGCCAGCAGCCGCCAGCTGCAGATCGACCTCGTTAGTCAATCGATCTAGACTTGGAGAATATGTCCGAAGCCGACACCGAGCAGACATCCACCACCTCGAGGCCTTCCGCCGATATCAGGCTGGCGACCGAAGACTGAGCAACGACGACGGCTCATATCCATGGACTACATCGGCAAGATCTACCGGCCACCAAGCGAGGCGCACAGCTACATCCTTCAAGCGACCATCGGGTGTAGTTGGAACAATTGCACCTATTGCGACATGTATGGCGACAAGCGCGTATTCCGGGTCAGGCCTCTCGATGAGAGCCTGGCGCACCTCGACGAAGCCGGCGCCCAATTTGGCAGCCGTGTCGAGAAGGTCTTTATTGCCGATGGAGACGCGCTGGTCATGGACCTTCCCCACTGGGAGCCGATCCTCAGCAGAGCGTGGGAGGTCTTTCCCGCTCTGCGACAGATCTCCTGCTACGCCATGGCAACCAACGTCCTCGCGAAGAGCCCAGCCGATCTGAACCGCTTGCGTGAGTTAGGGCTCACGCTACTCTACATTGGACCCGAGTCAGGCGATGACCCCACTTTGCGACGCATCGCGAAAGGCAGCAATCACCACGACCACATTGAGGCCGCAAGCAGAGCCCATGACGCTGGCATGAGTCTGTCGGTGATCATGCTCCTCGGTGCGGGAGGCATGGAGCGAAGCGAGGAACACGCAGCAGCATCGGCGAAGCTGGTTACCGGAATGGACCCCGAGTACTTCTCGGCTCTCACGCTGACGGTCGTGCCGGGAACGCCCCTGGCCAGACTCGAGAGCACGGGACGCTTCGAACTACCGCCCATCGATGTCCTGCTTCGCGAGCTACGCACCATGGTGGCTGACTCTGCTCCGAGCAATGCACTGTTTCGTACCAACCACGCCAGCAACTACCTGCCACTTGCAGGACGGCTTCCCGCAGACCGTGACCGCATTGTTTCGGTTCTCGACCGCGCCCTGTGCGGTGACATCCACCTGCGACCCGAGTGGTCAAGGGGACTCTAGAGACGAACAATAGAGGCTCCTTTCCGAGAGCTGGCTCCTCCTGTGGTCTTGACGCAGCCAAGGCGGTCTCGTAGCGTCCGGTGCGCCCGATGATCGGGCCTCCCTGGAGGAACTATGAACTTCAAGACTCTTGCAGCCCTGCTCTCCCTTGTAATCCCCTTCGCTCTGTCCGGCTGTTGCAAGACCGATCCGGCGCCAGCCGAAGCTCCCGGAGTGACTGCTGCCGAGGCTCCTGCCGCCGAGGACCAGGGAGCGACAGAGGGCCAGGCTCCCGCTGAGCAGGAGGCAACAGCACCAACGCCGTTAGCCATGGCTGGTGACAAGTATGGAAACGGTGTGACGGTCCGGGAGTCTATCTCCGTGTCTGAGCTCCTTGCCCGGGCCAACGAGCTCGACGGCCAGCGTGTTCGCGTCGAAGGCGAAGTGATTGAGGTCTGCAAGAAGAAGGGCTGCTGGATGAATCTCGCCGGTGACCAACCAGGTACCAAGCTTCGGATCAAGGTGGCCGATGACGTGATTGTCTTCCCCACCGAGGCGGAAGGTCGATACGCAGTCGCCGAGGGACTGGTCAAGAGGATGCCGCTGTCCCTGGAAGACAGTCGCGGCTACCTCGCACACGAAGCGGAAGAGCAGGGACGTGAGTTCGATCCTGCGAGCGTCACCGAAGCGATCACCATCGTCCGAGTCGATGGTCTGGGAGCGATGATCCGCGACACCAAGTGAGCGACGAAGCGAGCCTCAGGTCCAGCCAGCCGCCAGAGTGCTAGAGGTTCAGCACCGCCACGTCTCCACGCCTGCCCAGCTCTGAACCGAGCGGTGCGAAGACCATGTCCGCCTCAGCGGCAGTGCACAGTTGTGGCTGATAGCCAACGACCAGGTTATCCGTCTTGATACACCTCAGCTCGATTGCCTCGAAGCCCGCTGGACCAAGAAAGCCTCGAGCTACCAGCCCATAGCCAAGCTCCGGCACGCCGAGCTTCGTGAAGCGTCCCGCCGAGGTGAAAGTGAAGTTCCCTAAGGAATAGAGCACTGGCATCCCTTCGACCACATCGACTGCCTGTGGGGTGTGGCTGCCATGGCCGACGACGAGATCGTATCCAGCGCGCGCCAACTTTGCGGCAAAGCGGCGCTGCTTGTTACGCACCCCCTGGTAATTTCGACCCCAGTGCACGTAGGCCACCACCCACCTTGCGCCCTCTTTGCGAGCGCGCTCATAGACTCGGAGCAACGTGGCCTGGTTGAGCCACGCCGTTCCTGGCCGCCCCGGACCTGACTCCTGGCCCCGAGCACCGGTCCGAAACATCCCGACCACAGCGATCTTGCCGTACGGGGTGTGGATGAGCAGCGGTGCCTCTGCCTGCTCCCTGTCCATCCCTGAACCGAAGGGCTGAATGCCCACGTCGCTCAGGTGCGTCAGGGTGTCCTGCAAGCCAACGGGGCCGCGATCCATTGCATGGTTGTTCGCCAGACCCATCCCGTCAAAACCGGCGTCGGCGAAGACCTTCGCTACCTCCGGCCTGGTGCGGTAGCTCCAGATCTGGCGCTTATCGAACTTCTTTCGATGTGTGGTGATCGGGCCCTCAGCGTTGCCAATGGCAAAGGCATCCTCGAGAAGCACTTTGACCTTGCGCACCGGAAAGTCGAGACCCTCACGGGCCAGCACCGCTTTGCCGTGATCGCCCAGCATCGAATCGCCGGTCCACACCACTTGAAAGAGCCTGCATGGATGCCCACACTCAAAGCCACCAGCGGGTCCGGTTGAGGAGGAAGTCGACGCCCGTTCCTCGCCTGGCGCCACATACGGGGCACAGCCGACGGCGGCGAGCAAGGACAAGAGGGCCACCACCAAGACCATCCCGCCTAGCGGGTAGCCGATCTTTCTATTGTCGAGCGACTTCATCTCATCTGGGTCCAGAGTCCTGCCTATTCACTGCGCGATCGGAGACGAGAGAGTACAACTTCGTAACGTCAGTGGCACGCAACGCTACACTCCAGAGTCGGCTTTTGTCGCGTTGCGCTGGACATCACGCTTCCAGACATCTATCTGCTCCATACGCTTGAGAGCGCTGGCGCGTACAAACCTATTCCGGGAGACGAAATGGTTGAGGCTGCATCCCCCGAACTCCTGAACCACCTGCCCACCGCGCAGACCAAGCGCCGGGTCCGCAGTCAGATCCCCGAACAACTCGATGTTGCCATTATTGGCGCGGGCACGGGCTCACTCGCAGCGGCAGCGTACCTCGCAAAGCAGGGACTCAAGGTCGCGTGCTTCGACTACCACTACGTCGCTGGTGGATGCGCTACCCAGTTCTCACGCGGCTCCGGATCAAGGCGCTACATCTTCGACATTGGACTGCACTACGTCGGTGATACCGCCGAAGGCGGGATGTTCCACTCGCTTCTCAGTCCCCTGGGAATCGATATTGACTTCGTGCCGCTCGACCCCGACGGATTCGACACGCTGATCTTCCCTGACTTCGAGTTCAAGATCCCCACCGACCGCGATCTGTTCCGGCAACGGCTGCTGGATCTCTTCCCCGAAGAGCAGCGTGGCATCGACCGCTACATGCGCTTCGTCCGAGAGGTCGAGGGGATCGGGCGCAAGCTGTTCGCCAACTACGGACGGCTCGGCCCCGGGGTGCTCTGGCACATCCTGACGCGCGGCCACCTGATGCTGCTCAATCAGCACGCCACCATCGAGAGCTTCCTGAACAGCTGCACCAGCAATCCTAAGCTGCGGGCCGTACTGCTCGGCCAGCACGGTGACTACGGCATGCCGCCCAGTGAGGCCAGCGCTGTACTGCACGCTGGCCTTTTCGCTCACCTCGCCACCACGCCCTCCTATCCGAGAGGCGGCGGTCAGGTGATCTCGGATCGTCTGGCAGAAGTCGTCGAGGAGCACGAGGGAGTCATCGTCCTACGTTGTGGCGTCAACAAGATCCTAGTCGAAGGTGGCAGAGCCGTGGGCGTGCGCACCGAGGACAAGAAGGGCACGACCCAGGATGTGCGCGCCAAGGTCGTGCTCTCCGGCGCCGACATCAAGCAGACCTTCCTCGACCTGGTCGGCCCCGACCACATGCCGAAGCGCTATCTGAAGAAGGCCGAGAGTTGGGTAATGGCGGGCTCAATCTTCATGACCTGCGTTGCAGTCAACACCGATATGCGAACGAAGGGCATGCGAGCGGCAAACTACTGGGGGCTGGATGGCTACGATCTGGACAGCTACTACAAGATCGAACGCGAAACGGACTTCCCTCGCGCTCACGGCAGCTACATCACCAGTTCTTCGCTCAAGGACCCCGAAACCCCCTGGCATGCACCCGCAGGAGTAACCGCCATCGAGGTGATGACCCTCGTGCACGGTGGACCCTCCTGCTGGGGCATTACCCAGGACGAAATTGCATCGGGCGAATACAGCAAGAAACCTGCTTACCTCGAGCGAAAGCAGGCCCTCGAAGACGACATGCTCGCACGACTCGAACACCAGTTCCCAGGTACGACCGAGCACATCGAGTTCTGCGAGTCTGCCTCGCCGATGTCGCACTTCCGATACACCCGCGCCGCCGAGGGCACCGGCTATGGGCTCGCCGCGATCCCAAGCCAATTCTTCGCCAACAGACCAGACGAGCGTAGCCCTATCAAGGGCCTGTACCTGTGCGGAGCCTCAACTCGGAGCGGGCACGGCATCATCGGCGCCCTCCAGTCAGGCTGGTTGGCAGCACGTACCATCGCCAAAGATCTGGGCAAGCCCATCGAGCGCTAGGGGCAATTTGGCGAGCCGAGGCCCAGTCACCTCCCCTGGGTCAGACCCAGCGCATCTTTGAAGTATCGCCGCGCAAAATAGCCGCCGAGCCAACGCTCATAGGTGGCCTGCATCGCGGGGTCCTGGGGACTGGGATCAGCGCACAGTCGGATGCCGTCATCCAGGAAGGCAGGCTCGTCGCGCTGATGCAGATGGATGCCAAAGTTCGTCGGCGCCTGAATCGTGTTCTGACGCTCCATACCACCGGCGACCAGGTAGTCGGCGTCGAAGCCAGCCTGGTGCTGTGCTCCCTGAGCGGTCAGCACCGCCCGGCTTCTCTCGTCGATTCGCGCCCATGACGCGCGAGCGAGAAAGTCATGAAAGCCAAGGGGGCTCAGGCAATCCGCAAAGCTCCCCAAGGGCGACGGTTCAGCATCGCTGGGATCACAGACCCCTTCGGTGCGCTGCTCTCGTTCGCTGGGGTAGCGATAGTTCTGTGGACCTGCCGCGCCCAGAATGAGTTCGAGGACGCTGCAGCTACGGCGGCCCATGGTCTCGAGTTGACGCTCCAGCTCAGGGAGGATGTCCAGGTCGAGACCATCACGAGGCCAGGGTGCTCCCTTGCGCCCGGGGAAGGGATAGCGAGCCATGCAATAGGGTTCCAGTTCGACCGTGGCGCGCTGGAGCACATAGTCGGGGACCCACTTCTGGTATCGCTCAAGCTCCCACTCACCGAGCTCGAAAGAGTCGCCGGCAACGAAGATGAAGCCTGGCGGGCAACGAGGATCACTCGGCTCGACGTGGTCCTCGCCCAACAGTTCTCCAACAGAGTGGTCCTCGACATCCTCAGCAACTTCGTCAGAGAGGGCGGATCTGGGGCGAGACGAGGAGGTGGTTGGATTCACCCAGCGGAGGTCCTCAGGCAGCATCGAATACCCCCTACGGGCGGCCTGAGCGACATCGGGGTGCAAGCCGACCAGATCTTCAAAGATCGGCTCGTGGGGTGGAGGCAAGAGGATGCGGTAGGCGTAGCCGATGCCGTGGAAGAACTCCTCGACGTCAAGCCGATCCAGGTCCACTCCTTCGCCCTCGCTGAGATAGCGCGAGAGGATGGCCTCATGATCCAGGGAGCGCGCCTGAGCGGGCGTGTGCCACTGCCAGTACGAGTCGTTCCACTGGTACTCGCGCATCACCCTCATGCCCAGCGTGAAGGCGCGGCTGCCACCGCCGAGCCGCGTGTAGCGCCAGGGCGGAGTGTCTTCTGCCTTATCGTCGAACACGTAGAACTGCTGGGTTCCGTCATAGCGCAGCCCCGCATCGAGCTGTCTGAGTTGCAACAACCCAGCGTGAGTAGGCACCTGAACCGCCATCAACACCAGCGGTAGCGCCAGGCGCAAGCCAGGTCGCGAGCCCAGGCTCCAGCCGGCAACAAGAGCGAAGCTCACCGGGTACAGAGTCACCACGTATCGGGTCTCGCTGAATTCCTCAGGTACCGCCCCGATAACTATCCAGGCAAACAGCATGTAGCAGGCGAGAAAGCTGAAGATCGGCTCGTCGATAGCGCGTCCGCTGAGACCACGACGGCGCCGGATGTGAGCCTCGACGAGCACCGCCAACGCGCAGCCAATGCCCACCCATAGCGGCCCCTCCTGAATCCACGCCCACGAGGTGAAGCGATCACCCGGCATCATCCCCTCCCACAGCGAGGAGCCGCCGGCGAGGGGTGCACCAGCAATGATCGAGAAGTCATTATTCGCGAGGAACGCAGGCTCGAGACCGATGGCCTGCATCGTTGGTAACTGCACGAGCATCCACCACCCGCCAAGAAAACTCCCCATGCCGCTAGCGGCCAGCGCTGAGACCAGCCCCAGTGCCACAGGCCAACCCTGCTCACGCAGAGCAGCTGCTGCTGCGCGCAGAGCGAGCCACAGACCGATGAAAGCGGCGGGAACCACGAGAATGCCGTGCAGTACGGTCAAGAGCGCGCCGACAAGACCAACGCAGAGCGCCTGAGCCAGTGCGAGACGAGGCGACGCCGGCTCTCGTATCCATGGCACGAGAGCACACAGCAGGGCCGCCACAACCAGCACGACGAGCTCGTGGCTTCCCCAGTAGATCAGATTCAGCTTCAAGAAGATGGGGGGGGCGAGCACGAAGAGGAGAGCGAACCTACGCGCTACGCTCCTCCCCACACCGCAACGCAGCAACATCCACAACCAGCAAAGCAGGGTCGCAGTCGACAGACCCAACGAGAGCATTCGCACCGTGATGGTTCCCAGCGGTGCGCCCAGGTGATGTGACACAAAGTGCACCAGCCCACCGGCCAACACCAGGGTCGGGGTGATGCTTGGACCATGCGGCTCGGCTGTACAGGCGACGAAGAAGTCCAGCCGCGCGGCGGGGTCGAGAAACAACGCCAGGGTGGATCGGTCCAGGTAGGGGCCAACCGCCCGCAGCGGCGTGTACTCGCCGGCGTCGAGGTGAAAGAGCAGGTGGCCGCTACTGAGGCCAATGGCTAGCCGCTCCAGGATGTAGACAAGGACCAGGCCAACGAGCATCCACGGGATGGCACGACGCGCCCGCTCAGCGCTATTCATCGGCACTGCCAGAGGACGGCGGAGCTTCGCCAGCAGAGCAGCCAGGCGCGAACACAACCAGGAACTGAGCTGGTCCACTCACGACCCGCACAGCGTGCTTCATTCCAGGGTGGAAGTGACAGAGATCGCCCGGCCCGAGCGCCTCTTCAAAGCCTGGTCCCGAGACCAACAGTTCGCCACGAATCACAAAGAACGACTCGCTGTTGGCGACCTGATGTAGCTCGACCTCGGCACCCTCTTCCGCATCGATGAGCACGAGATTCTGATGCGCACTCCGTTCTGGACCAAGCAATCGACGCTCGAGCAGACCGGGCCGCCGTGTCGCCTGCGGCGCCATCTGCGCACTGCGGGATATGGTCGGAAGCTGCTGCTCAGACACGGTCTCTCCGAGCCAACCCTCGACCTGCGATGCTCAGCAGACCGACCAACATCAGCTGCCACAGCGACAGACGGTGGTGCGTGGACAGGCTGCTGCAGCCGCACCCAATCTTCCTGGTT
>CAZEIY010000150.1:0-8201 GCA_964512375.1 uncultured Rickettsiales bacterium
TCCGTTGCATTCCCGCGTTCGTGTTGCTCTTCACTTTCCCTGCCTGCACGACTGGCTTCGTAGAGAGCAACGTCCTTGAGGATGAAGAACTCGAGGATGGCGTTGGAGAGGGATTTGAGGAGCCCGCTGACGATCAGACAGACGAGCCTGCCGATGAGGACGTCGAGGACGAGGTAGACAACGGCAATAATGAGGATGAGGACGAGGGGAACCGCAATCCGGGTGGAAGCCCGGGTGGAAATCCGGGTGGAAACAATGGCGGAGGCCCTCCTGGTAGCGGTGGTAGCGAGGGCGGCAATGGCGGCACTCCTGCCCCGACAGGGGGTGTATGCACGCCGGTCTCTGCGATGAGTTGCGGTGGGAGCTTGAGCGCGAGCACTGCTGGATCTGGTGCCACGAACGTTATCAATAGTTACAGTGTCTCTTCCTGGGACGCGACGGGGCCGGAGTTGGCCTACGTGTTCACTGCTCCCGCTACCGAGAGCGTGACCGCGACAATGAGCGACATTGAGACCGGGCAGGACCTGGACATCTATGTGATTCAAGAGAATGGCAGCGGTTGCCATTCGGACAACAGTATCGTGTACGGAAACATCAGCGCGACGTTCGAAGCCGTCGCTGGTCAGACCTACTACATCCTTGTCGATGGCTACGTTGGCGCAGTCGGAAGCTTTGTCCTTGATGTTGCCTGTGGTGACGAAGAGGAAGGTACGACCCCGCCCAGCGGTGGCGGAAGCACCGGCGGAGGTTCAGGTGGGCCTGCCGGAGGCGGTCCTCATGGTGGTGGCGGAAGCACCGGCGGAAGCACCGGTGGAAGCACGACTCCTCCTCCCGGAGTAACGGAGAGCTGTGCGAGCGGCGCCGATGAAGACGGTGATGGTCTGGTGGATTGCGACGATTCGGACTGCGCTACGGCCCCCAACTGCACGACTGGTGTCTGCATGGCATCTGCTGGGCTGGTTGCTGGTGGTTTCGATAGCTATGACAACGAGGGTCCCGGCTCCACGGACGCCATCGATTCGTGGCTTTGTGCTCCGAATGTCGATGAGAGTGGGCCTGAGTATGTGTATGTCTACACCGCAGCACAGGCTGGCCAGGCGACGGTCAATCTCAACATCCAGGTTGATGAGCTCATTGAACTCCTTACCGGCCCGCTCGATGACCTCGATGTCTTCATTCTTAGTGCAAGCAGCGGTTGCAGCCCGGCCTCATGTGTCGCCTGGGGTGTCACCAGCGGTAATGATACGGTGACCTGGAACGTTACGGCGGGTAGCACCTGGTACATCGTCGTTGACGGTTTCGAGGGTGACACTTCGGCCTATACGGTCAGCCTTACCAACATCGCCAGCGCTCCTCCCGCTCCTCCCACTCCTGTTGCAGAGGTGTGCGGTAGCGGTGCCGATGAGGATGGAGACGGTCTGGTGGACTGTGATGACTCGGACTGTGCGGCCGATGCCTCCTGCCAGCAGGTCGCAACCTGCAGCAGCGCCTGGACCTTGAGTTGCGGCGGCTCGGATAGCTGGAGCAACGATGGCGCCGGGTCTACCAACGTCATCTCTTCCTACGGATGCGTGACTTGGAATGAGTCTGCATCGGAGTACACGTATGAGTTCACCGCGCCGGCCAACAGCACGGTCGAGGTTGCGCTCTCTGAACTCAACGGTGTCGACCTGGATCTCTTCGTCCTCGATGGCTCGTCCGGTGTCTGCAACGAGGACAACTGCAGTACCTATGGAAACCTGGATGCCAGCTTCTCCGCTGTCGCCGGCCAGACCTACTTCTTTGTGGTCGACGGCTACAATGGAGCTACTGGTTCCTACGACATCTCCGTGACCTGCAACTGACCTGCAGTCACGGTCCGACTCAGCACCCGGGTCCTGGCTAGGGCTTGGGTGCTGCTGGTTCTGGCACTTGCGATCGGGGTTGGGGCCGGGCAGGTTGTGCATCTATGGACGTAGCGAGACTAGGCCCCCTTGAGAACTCGATTCTGCACGCTCTTGTTGGTGCTGAGCCGCAAGGCTTGCCCCTGAGCGTCCCTCAGATATGGCGGCTTCTGCCCGGGTACAGCACTCACCTCAGCAACGTCGCTGCGGCGCTGGCTGACGAGAGCCCGCTCTCGAGTTTCGTCAGCGAAGCCCGTGGTCAATACGTGATCAGAGACAGGCGAGATCTACTGGACGGCTTCGCTCATAGTCGACAGCGAGGAGAGCTGTTGTGGACTCGGCTGTGTGCCAGCGTTGAGTCTCTTTGTCGGGAGCCCTCTATCCATGCGCTGGGGCTCTCAGGACGGATGGCTTGGGGACTATCGTCAGATTCTGTTGAGCCGACCCAACTGGTTGTCATTTCCGCACCACGTCAGCGCAGCCAGGCGATGGACGCTGTTCTGGCGGTTACCTCGACCCTCCCTTCCGAGCTGTGTGTTGAGGTGGCCGACCTGCTCTCTGTAGATGAGTTGACGATCGGACCCGGGGACCGACAGCGTGCCCTTGAGTTGATCAGCGTTCGCCCGATCCTCGCTGAGAGCGCCTTCTTGACCCTCTGGGAGCACAACACCTGGATTGGTGATGCGTTTCCGAACTTCGACGGGCGTTCTCGTCTGGGGGGAGATGTTCCTGACCTGCTGCTTGGCGAGGTGCTCGAAGATCGCAGGACCCTCTTGCGTCGCTCTCTGAATCGTCGCGTGATGCGCTTTGGCGGCGTCTTGCGGGGTCTGGGTAGGCGTCGGGGGCAGCGGCGCGGCGTAGGCTCTGATCACGCCACCGCGCGTCCGGGCCCTGTGGCGTCAGCGACCTTGAGCAGCACGGAGGCTTCACAGCATCACGAGCAGCGGTGGGCTCAGATTTCGGACTGGTTGATCGAGGACCCGCCGGTAGTTGTCGAGGAGGCCACCGAGAAGGAACCGGCTGCCCTGGTCGCGGCTGAAGAGCGCGCGCCTACGAATGAGGCCTCACAGGTGTTAGAGGCGAGCACCGTCGAGCCAGGGCTGGGGAATCTCAAGGGGAGGCACGCCGGGGGAACCCGGCCAGCACGGCGCCGCAGGGCAGTGGCGTCGTCAGAGACCGGCCAGCGCGGTCGGGGTAAGCGCAAGGACAAGACCCGAAAGAGGCGCACCTCCGTCTGATCTCTTGAGCCAAGGGGGCGAGCTTCTCGCCCCTTGGTTGCCTGGGGTGCTGGGCGTACTTACTGGCAGATTGAGTTCAGTGTCCCTGGGGTCCCAGTGGCCGTGTAGGTCACGGGTTGCGGGTCTGTCGTGGTAACCGAATAGTACGACTCTGTGCTCTGGGCCAGGCACCAGTTGCTGTCAAGATCGTTGTCGCTAGCGGTGTACGTGCTCTGATTCAGTGAGAGTGAGGAGCCCTTGTCGGTGGTGCCGTAGTCGCCCCAGTCGTACTCGACACGATCGATCTCGATCATTGAGCCGGCCGTGTCAGGGCAGTCGATCCACAGGTACTGCGAGTCGCTGTTGTTCAAAGTGATGCCGCCATCGTAGGCATAGTCAGCGACGGTCAGGCCGTCCTCGGTGATGGCTACGTCACTCTTGGCCATGACCAGATAGTCACCTGCTGCGATTGTGGTTACTCCGCCCTCGGGGGTGATGCGATGTCGGTCCTGGGCGTCCGGATCGGCTGCCTCAGCGACCGTTGAATCCACCAGTTCGCAGCCGAACAGGTTGACCTCGGTGGAGCCGGGGTTGTGGACCTCGACCCACTCGCGTAGTCCGGCGAATTCATCGACCAGGAGCTCGGTGATGACCAGTTCCCCGGCGGCTGGGTAGGGTCCGGGAGCTGGGCAGACGGGGTTTGCTGCGCCCGGTGAGCCGAAAGCTGTTGTCGTCACTGGGGGAACATCTTCGCTGGTGGTCGTGAAGTAGATGTCGCTACCCACACACCAGTTGTCGGAGTCGTCGTTCGCTTCAGCATCCAGCGTCGCATTCGAGAGGGACAGCGAGTAGCCACGGTAGTGGGAGCCGCGATCAGTCCAGTCATAGAGGACCTCGTCGATGCGAACCAGGCTGTCGGCTACGGGACAATCGATGGCCAGGCGCTGTAGGTCGGAATTGGTGAACGAGAGTTGACTGTATGGGTAGTCGGCGGTCACGCCACCATCAGAAGTGATGTCAGTCTCTGTACGCGAGAGCAGCAGATATCCACCCGCTCCAATGACGGTCTCTCCGCTCTCGTAGTCGATCGTGTGATTGTTGGGATCAGAACTGGTGCCTAGAGCCTCATCAACGAGCACGCAGTTACGAACATCGACGGCCTCTGTGCCTGGATTGTGAAGCTCGAACCATTCGCGCAACCCATCGAACTCGTGGACCAGGATCTCGGTGATTACCACCTGTCCCGGCTGCGAAGGAGCGAGACCGCCCAGGCTCTCGCAGATTGTCGGCGCTCCGGGGCTGCCGTAATCAGCCACGCCATCGATCTGGGCGTAGATGGCATCCTCCTGGGCGGGGGCGGCGCACCAGTTTGCGGGGTCGTCATTGGTTTCGGCGTCGGCAGTCACGGCCAGCTGCCAGGTGCGGCCACGTGCCACTCCGAGTGCTCCCCAGTCGAAGGCGACTGTGTCGATAATCTGTCGACCGCCGATGCCGTCAGGGCAGCTCAAGGTGAACGATTCGGTCTCGTCACTCTGGTTGAGGACGATGCCATCCCAAAGGGCGTCCGGCACGAGCTCTCCTTCATTGGCACCCAGGTACTCGGCTGCACTGAGCACAGCCAACTGACCGGGTTCTAGGCTGAGAGGTGCGTTCAGCACGAAGTCATGGGCGGAGGAGCCGCCATCGGACACCTGGCAGGCCTGAAGGCTGACGGTTGTGTCGGAGCTGTTTTGGATCTCTACGAACTCGGGGCGTCCCACATTGGGGTTGGCGAGTATTTCGGTCACCACAAGGGAGCCGACTGGGACGGCAGGCCAGATGGTTGGATCGTCGTCGTCATCGTCTGGTGTGAAGCCACAGGCTGTAAGGCTCAGTGAGATGGACAGGGTTGAAACGAGCAGGCTGAGGGCCAGCAAGCGTCCGAGTCGGGGTAGGCAGGTGACGTTCATGGAGCGACCTCGGTTGTTGTACTGTGACGCGCGACAGGACCCCGGTTGGGATGCCCACATGCGAGCCGGCGCGCATTGTAGTGGAGGAATGGCAAATGTCTAAGGAGCTTCTTGTGCCCGTGCTGAGGGCCTTGCTCTTTTCCCTTGTCGCGCTGCAGTTGGGTTGTGCGGCTCAGAAGCAGTTGCTCGCAGAAAGAGAGTCCACTGAGATAGATGCCGAGGCGGCCCGAACTGCGCTTGCACTCGAGTCCGCGGTCGATGCACTCAAGACGGTTACGAGGTTGCGCGATGGCCGCCGAGATGCAGAAGAGGTGGCGCGGCTTTCTCGCCACCCTGATCCCGCAGTTCGGAGTGCGGCGCTTCGTGCCTTGGGTCTGATCGGAGACCCTCGTAGCATTCCGGCAATGAGCGGAGGCCTCGATGATTCCGTGGCCAGTGTTCGTGCCATGGCCGCATTTGCGGTGTCCCAGCACTGGGCATGGCCGCTCACAGCGCTTCAGGCGCGTACCACCGCGGCAGGACTTGAGCAGTTGCTGGTCCTGTCCACCGAGACCGAGATTGAGGACCAGGGCCTGCAGAGTCCTGCCCTGCCTGCTCAGCTTCGAGCTCTGTCTGAATTTGGTGGAGCCGATCCCACCGTAGAGACCTTGTTGTGGAGCTTGCTGGAGAACGGGGAGCTACCTCGCGGGGCCCGAGAGGAGGCCTTGCGCAGCCTCGCAGTCCAAGGTCGCGCTGGTCGAAGCAGCAGCTTGAGTCTCGCGCGCGTTGAGGTCCTATCGGTGCTGCATTCTAGTGATGACAGCCTGGATTGGCGTCTGGCCTACCTGCTTGCGCAGAGCACCTTCGACGGTGCGGCGGTCGACCCTGCGACCACGCTGCTCGAGGGCCTGCTCGGCCCTGACTCGGGTTCTCAAGAGCGCTGTTGGGCGCTGCGTGCTCTGGGCAAGTCGTCCTCGCCGGGCAGCGTTGCTCTGCTTCGAGCAGCTCTCATCGGGCCCGGAGCAGAGCAACGAGATCGACTTTGCGCTGTGCGGGGGGCTCGTTCTTTGGGTGTTGCAGGAGCTGAGCTGTTGCGTTCTGCTCTCTCTGATCCGTCGGAGGACGTCGCGACCGAATCGGCACGCGGACTGGGCGCCCTGGGAGAGCTCGGCCTCGGATCGTTGAGTAGCTGGTCGTCTGTCGCGCAGATCGACTCAGCTCCCTTGGCAGTTGCAAGACTGCAGGGGTTTTCCGCTGTACTCGGGGCTCATGCTGCTGAGTCACCGGACTGGCTTGAGTTGAAGCTGTCAGACCTGCTCACTGAGTTCAGGATGGCGGTCAGTAGTGCCGATCCGCAGGTGCGTGGCGCTGCTTATGGTCTGGGTGCCGTCCACCCCTCTGTTGAAGCAGTCGAGCTGCTGCTCAAGAGGACCTCGCTCGAGAAGCATAGTGGAGCCCAGATTGCTCTGGCTCTGGCTCTGTCCTCGCGCACCGAGGAGCAGATTGAGGGTGTCTTGCTCGGCTGGTTGGTGGGAGCCGACCCGGTGCTCGGGGCGATCGCGGCAGAGGGCCTCGGCAAGAGGTCTGCTGCGCACATCAATGAGCAGCTCATTGGAGCGTTCGAGCGCTTCCCCGGACCTGAGCAGGTAGAGCGAAGGCAGGCGATCGTCGCGGCTCTCAAGGAGAGCGGAGCGATGACCAGGGAGCAACGCGCAGTCTTTCTCTTGGATGCGGAGGCTCATGTCCGCATGGAGGCGTACGCGGGGTTCTCTGGGGACCATCTGGGACCTGGCGTGCCCGGTCCTCCCCAGCAGCGGGAGATTGTAGATGATGGGTCCCGACTTCTTGAGGCCAGTGCGTTTCATTCAGCTTCGATAGAGACGTCGAAGGGAACGATCCAGGTGGCGCTCTTGCCGGGGCTCGCCCCCGCTGCGGTCGCCAACTTTGCGATCCTCGCGAGGCAGGGATCTTATGACGGAGTGCTCTTTCACCGTGTCGTTCCAGACTTCGTTGTTCAGGCAGGAGACCCTGGAGGCACCGGATGGGGAGGGCCGGGCTACACAATTCGCGATGAGTTCAGCCCGCTTCCCTTTGGGCGCGGCACTCTGGGCATGGCCCGCGCCGGCAAGGATACAGCGGGCTCTCAGTGGTTCATCACGCACTCGTCACAACCCCACCTGGACGGGCACTACACGATCTTCGGACAGGTCACTCAAGGTTGGGATGTACTGGACTCAATTGAGCAGGGAGATCGGGTTCAGACAATCAGCATCGCCACCAGGGATGAGAAGCCGCCAGCTTCCAGATAGACTCGTTCTCAGCCGCTCTCGTTGTAGATCTTTGCTGGAGGCTTCAGATGCTCTTTTCACATTCCCCCTCGCCGTTCCGTAGCTGGAGTTCTCTTGCTGCGCTCGTTGTACTGCTGTTTGGCGTATCCCTACTGTCCGCCTCCCCGGCTAGAGCCGACGATGACGACTCTGCAGCTGACGACGATGACTCTGCCGTGGCCGACGACGACGACTCTGCCGTGGCCGACGACGACGACTCTGCCGTGTCCGATGACGATGATTCAGTGGCTGATGACGACGACGATGACTCTGCCGTGGCCGACGACGATGATTCAGTGGCTGATGACGACGACTCTGCCGTTGACGATGATGACTCGAGCAGCGGTGGCTGGAGCCAGGGAGCTGCGCAAGCCGCTGGAGATCTGAACGGGTGTTCGTGCGGCGAGTCGATGCTCGGCATGAACTTGCCGAAACCATCAGCTGCACTGCTCGCCCTGACTCTCGTCTTTGTGGCGATGCGCAGGCGCCGTTCTGTTGAGTTGCTCTAAGCCTCAGCGCCTACGAAGCACGCACAGGGTCTCGATGTGGCTTGTCTGCGGGAACATGTCGATCAACTCGAGAGTAGACACCTCGTAGCCTGAACTCAGCGCTGGCCCGATGTCGCGTGCAAGGGTCGCGGGGTTGCACGAGACGTAGACCACCATTTTCGGCCGCGTAGTGAGGAGTTCTGGGATTACGCCGGGTGCTCCTGCTCTGGGTGGGTCGAGCAGAGCCACGTCGAAGAAGACATCTCCCGCTTCAAATCGACCGGCATTTCCACGAATCATGTTCGCGCTGAGGCCTGAGCTGGTGATGGTGGCTTGAGCATCAGCTGCTGATGAGGTG
>CAZEIY010000150.1:8211-8882 GCA_964512375.1 uncultured Rickettsiales bacterium
GGCTGTTTCCATGAGCACCGTCTCAATTCCCCGGGCGGCCAGGGGAAGGCTCAGGTTGCCGATCCCTGCGTACAGATCCAGGACGGTGGTGGGTTCACTCTTCAGTACCAACTCCATGACTCGCTGCACCAGCAACTCATTGACCTCGATGTTCACCTGGTAGAAAGACAGTGGGCTGATCTTGTGGCTGACTCCACATACGGGAAGTCGCAGCATCACGTCCCCGCTGATCGGCTGACTGTCGAAGCTGATCCCTGCGAGACCGAGCCCCTCCAGATCGAGTTCTTTCAACCTTTCTTTGACGGCCTTCTTGCTCTTGCCACTGGCCTTTGGGCGTCCGCGTGGCTGTGCGCTCTTTGCGACGAGGACTACTCGCTGACCATCGGTTCGTAGCTCCAGGCCATGGAGCGCTGTGGGCATCTTTGGAAGCTTTTGGAGGACTTCATTGATCTCGCTGCGAGCGATGGAGCAAGCAGGGACATGAAGCCAGGTATGGCTGCGAGGCTGATGGTAGCCCAGGAGTCCATCGGGGTTGATCTTCAGGGTGATTCGTGACCGGTAGCCCAGGGATCGGGGGGAGCCATGGACACGATCGACCTCGCGTCCAAGCAGGTCCTCGACCTCGATGCGCTTGCGGACGATCTGGTCGCCTTCCACCCAATTCATCATGT
>CAZEIY010000151.1:0-5509 GCA_964512375.1 uncultured Rickettsiales bacterium
TCAATCGCGGCGATGACATCAGCGCAGCCTGTGGCCAACTCGGCGGATACAAGCAGCAACGCCCGGCGACCGACACGGTCGCCATGGCTAGGGAGTAGTGATGAAGACAGTTGGAGTTATTGGAGGCAGCGGCCTCTACGAGATGGAGGGGCTGAGCCAGGTCGAAGAGATCGCCGTAGACACTCCCTTCGGTGCGCCCAGCGATCTGATTATTTCCGGCATGCTCGGCGACACGCGCATGCTGTTTGTGCCACGTCACGGGCGTGGGCATCGCTTCACCCCCAGCGAAGTGCCGTATCGCGCCAACATCTGGGCGCTTAAGAAGCTGGGTGCGCAGTGGTGCATCTCGCTCTCGGCGGTGGGATCACTCAAGGAAGATATCGTCCCGGGCGACGTTGTGATCATCGACCAGTTCATCGATCGCACCAAGAACCGAGCGTCTACTTTCTTCGGCGAGGGAATTGTCGGGCACGTACCCTTTGGTCAGCCCATCTCGCCGGTACTTGCCGGCGTGCTCAAGGAGGCATCTGTGTCTGCGGGTGCCCGGGTGCATGTGGGGGGGACCTACGTGTGCATGGAGGGGCCCGCCTTCTCGACTCGGGCGGAGTCCTTTCTGTATCGCTCATGGGGAGCTTCTGTCATCGGCATGACCAACCTGCCCGAGGCGAAGCTGGCACGCGAGGCCGAGATCGCGTACGCCACCATCGCTCTGGCCACGGACTACGACTGCTGGCACGAGGGTCACGATGATGTCTCAGTGGATGCTGTGGTGGCCATGGTCAAGCAGAATGTCGCCCTGGCGAAGCGCATTGTCGCGATCGCTGCGGAACAGGTTCCCAGTACCCTTGACCCCCTGGTCGAGGGTGCATCGCGGTTTGCCGTCATGACGGCAGCCGATAGAATCCCTGCGGAGCGTCTGACGGCTCTGGAGCCCATCATCGGTAGGTACTTCGATTGATCCGCGTGAGAGCGAGCATGGAATGCAAAGAGGTAGCGGTACGGCACTTCGTTCGAGGCACCGTCGTGCGTCGAATCATCCTGCTCGTGGCGTTGATGTTCGGTTCCATGGGCTGCATCAGCCACCAGCAGATCCGTGAGGCCGAGGGGCACACCACGATGGCGATCGCCGATCTCAATCAAGGGGACACAGCCAGCGCCATCACCAAGTCCAAGGCCGCGGTCAAGGCGAATCGATGGGATGCCAGTGCCTGGCACACCATGGGGCTCGCCTACTTCGCTGCGGAGCTACCGCGGGAGGCGGAGGCTGCCTTCTTGAAGGCGCTCCGGCTACAGCCGGAATTCAGCCAGGCTGCGCTGAACCTCGGCAGTCTCTATCTCGAAGAGGCCCGATGGGATGAGGCCATCACTCAGATTGAGAAGGCAGCGACGAATCCCGAGTACAAGCAACCGGATCGGGCGCTCCACAATCTCGGCTGGGCCTGGTTCAACAAGGGTGAGTACGGTAAGGCTCGCAGCTACTATCGCAGGGTGTTGCGTCAGTTCCAGCGCTTCTGTCCTGCCTTGCTGAACCTGGGCATGGTCGACGAGGCCGAGGGTAAGGTCGAGGATGCGCTCAAGCGGTACCAGCAGGCCGTCGAGTGCGATCCACAGGATCTCAAGGCCAAGCTGAATCTTGGCATCATCGAGGGTCGCCTTGACATGCTCTCTGACGCCTGCAAACACCTCACGGACGTTAAGGATGCTGATCCCTACGGGTCACTCCACGACCAGGCAGCTGAGCAGTACACTCGTTTGGGATGTGAGCAGTTTTCGGTGATGTGAGAACGGGAGCCCTGGGAGATCGACGTGTCTAAGGACCGCAAGCAACTGCTGGTCAACTCACTGCGTCGACTCGTTCGGCGGGGCGCCAACGTGCACCTGCAACGGATTTTTGAGAAGACCCGCAGTGAAGATCTCGCCGCTGCCATGGAGGAGTTCCTGGGTGGTGAGGCGCGTGGCCTGTTCGGCATGCTCCTCGAGGATCCAGAGCGTGCGGCCGAAGTAGTCTCAGCATTCGACCACGCGCGGGTCGCGGACCTGTTTTTGGGTCTTGAGCCCGGCCAACTGGGCCCACTCTTCGATCACCTCGCGGCTGACGACGCCGCCGACATCCTCGCTGACCTGCCCGAGGAACTGCGCAACGGGATTCTCGCCGGCCTGACAGTCGAAGACAGCGTCGACATCGAAGAGTTGATGCAGTACGGACCGGACACGGCCGGCGGCATCATGAATACGGACCTCTTTGCTCTCGACAAGGAGATGACCGCTCGTGAGGCCATCGTCGCGCTGCAGGAGAACCCCGATGCCGAAGTGGTGTTCTACGTCTATTGCACCAACGAGGAGGGCACCCTGGTTGGTGTGCTCAGTCTGCGCCAACTGCTCCTCGTCTCTCCTGCTACCCAACTCAAGGAGGTCATGAATTCCGAGGTCATTTCGGTACCCGTGACTATGGATCAGGAGAAGGTGGCGTCCATCGTCGCTCGCTACGACCTGCTCGCCGTGCCGGTGATTGATGATTTCAACAAGCTCGTCGGTATCGCCACCGTCGATGATGTCATTGACGTGCTCCGTGAAGAGGCCACCGAAGACATGTTGAAGATGGCAGGAGTGGTCGAGGAGACCGCAGCGAACCAATCCGCTCTCGGCTCTGCGAGGGTTCGGCTTCCCTGGCTGTTGGCATCGGTTTGTGGTGGTCTTGGCGCTGCCTTTCTCATTGAGAGCTTCGAGGCGTACCTGCTCAAGGTGACTATCCTCGCCGCCTTCATTCCCATTGTTATGGGTCTCGGAGGCAACGTTGGTGTGCAGGCCTCGACCCTGGTAGTGCGGGGCCTCGCGATGGACCAGATCGACGTCAAGAAGCTGCTGCCAGCGCTGCTCACTGAACTCCGGGTCGCCACCATGATCGCCCTGGTTTGTTCTGCCCTGGTTGCTGGAGCGGCGCTGCTCATGGGCGATGGCAGCATGCGCCTCGCAGGTGCGGTTGCCACCTCGCTGTTCGTCGTGATGAGCTTTGGAGCTCTGCTAGGTACCGCGGTCCCGATGCTGTCCGCCAGGCTGGGGATTGATCCCGCGGTGGCCACAGGACCGATCCTTACGACGTCTATCGATCTGGTCGGGGTCTTTCTTTACTTTCTCATCTGCATCACCTGGCTCGAGCTCTGAGTGTTGGCGGGACGGTTGAAGCGAGGTGGCTGATCACTTGCGCGCCCTGGTCTTGCGTCAGGTGGACTACGGCGAGGCAGACCGTATGGTCTCTCTCCTCAGCGCGGAGCGCGGCCGCACGGAAATTCGAGTCCCGCAGGTCCGCAAGAGCCGCAAGCGCTTTGGCGGTCTGGACCAATATGTGCTCGCAGAGTTTGAGATGGCGCGGCGCGGCGGCCGTGAGGTGCTCAGTTCGGCTCGAGTGTTGAACGCCTGGCTCGGGATCCGGGAGTCTATCGAGCGCCTCGCGCTGGCTGCCTATGCCGCTGAGTTGCTTGTGCAGGCTGTGCCTGAGGACGCGTCCAGCGATGATGCCTTTCGCCTCGCTGAGGCGGCCTTTGCCGCCCTCGATGCCTGTGACGATGACCAGCACGGTGGTCAGGGTTGGGCTCGTGCCTTCGAACTCAAGCTCCTCCATGTGCTCGGAGCCAGGCCAGTGCTACGAGCCTGCGTCGCCTGCGGTGCGGGACTGCAGGGGCAGCCGCTCTACTGGTCGGTAGATCAGGGTGGCGTTCTGGTCGGTGACTGTTCCCGGACAGACCCGCGTACACTGCAGGTCTCGACCCACGTCGTAGAGTTGTTAGACAGGTGCCTGCACCTGCCTCTAGCCCGGCAGGGAGAGCCGCCCTGGAGCCGCCAGGATGAAGAGGAGGCGCGGGAGATGATGGTGCCTTTTGTCATTGCGCAGGTCGGTGCGAGGGATCGGGCGCGCCGCTTCCTTGATCAGGTAGTTGGTCTGTCACTGGTGGTGCTGTCCTCTTTGTTCTTCCTGGGTGGCTGCAGCTCTCCGCAGGCGCCCACCAGCGTCCGTATTCAGGGCTACCTCTTCAGTGAGCTCGATCCCGCCGATGATGCAGGAGTCATCTCTGGGAGCGAAGTCAACGCCTTTTCGGACGAGGGAGATCTGGTGGTGGAGGGCAGCGAGCCATTTTCCGGTTATCCCGGCTTCTATCGTTTCTCAGACCTGCCTCCGAGCAGCGCGCTGCATCTCGGCTTTGGAGCGGTTGGAGACGACTCGGTCTCTACGTTGATCAGCGGCCGGACCGCCGCCGATGACCTGTGGGTAGATCCCGGTACTTTTCATCTCTGGAGCCGTGAAATGGCCACGAACTGGGCTCTGACCTGGCGTAGCGTCATTGACGGGAAGGGAGGCTTGCCCGCCCCGACATTTGACGTAGCCACCATCGGAGAGGGTGGGCTGATCCGTGGCGCTCTGGCGGTGCCTGGCGAGCATCTGGGCACCCGTCTGTTCGTGATGGATTCAGAGGGAGCGGAGCAGGAAGTCTGGTACACCGACGATGCTGGCGCTCCCTCGAGTGCCCTCGGTAGCAGCAGCGAGGGAGGCTTCGCGCTGTATGGCCTGGCTCCAGGCCCGGTGCAGATCTACACGGTGGGAAGTGCTGGAGTCCGTAGTGAGGAGGCGTTTGTGACGTTGAGCCTTGAGGACACAGTGACCAGCTTGTTTGGTTTCCAGGTGCTGTAGCATTGGTGAAGTGATGAGCGAACGAACCGACTCCGTGTTGCGATTGATCGGCGTGCCCCTGGACCTGGGCGCGGGGCGCCGAGGTGTGGACATGGGACCCTCGGCCCTACGCATCGCCGGAATTGCCGAGGTGCTGCAGGGGTTGGGATATTGCGTGGAGGACGCCGGAAATATCTCAGTGCCTCAGCGTGAGACTCTGCCGGTAGGTGCCGAAGGATTGCGCTATCTGGACCCCATCGCGGAGGTGTGTCGAGGTCTCTACGATGCCACAGCCTCTGCTCTCGAGGCGGGTGCCTTGCCCATCACTCTTGGTGGAGATCACTCGCTCGCTGTGGGCAGTGTGGCGGCGGCGGCAGACTTTGCTCGTGCCCGCGGCGAGCGGATGGGATTGATCTGGCTCGATGCCCACGGCGACATGAATTCGGCCGAGAGCTCGCCGAGCGGAAACATCCATGGCATGCCGCTCTCTTGTCTTCTCGGTGATGGCGCGGATTTGCTGACGGCAATTGGTGCGCGTCGGCCAGCGATTGATGCGGAAGATGTGGTGCTGTTTGGCGTGCGTGCCATCGACAGGGCCGAGGCGGCGCTGATCCGCGCGGCCGGCATCAAGACCATGACCATGCGTGATCTGGACAGCGATGGCATGCAGGTGGTCATGGAGGAGAGCCTCTCACACCTTGCGCATTGCTCAAGGCTTCACATCTCCTTTGATGTCGACTTCCTCGATCCGGGCATTGCCCCTGGCGTCGGCACGAGGGTTCGCGGTGGTCCCAACTACCGTGAGGCCCACCTGGCTATGGAGCTGCTCGCTGACTCAGGTCGAGT
>CAZEIY010000151.1:5519-8872 GCA_964512375.1 uncultured Rickettsiales bacterium
CAATCCGTGCCTGGATCGTGAGAATGCCACGGCGAGGCTCGCGGTCGAACTGCTCGAGTCGCTGTTTGGTAAGCGGATTCTCTGAAGAGCGCCGCTTCGGGGCCAGCTAAGGCTTGCCTTCCTCGGCTCCCGGCCTCATCCTGCCGCCGTGCCGGTTGTCCTCAGAGATCTGGTTAAGAATTGGGTGGTGCCCGGCATCGTTCTGATCCTTGTCGTGGCTGCTGTTCAGGCTTTCTTCAATTCGCAGGTGGCTGTCGCTGATGGCGACCTGGCGCCCGAGTTCAGTTTGCTGGACACCGAGGGCATGCCTCACAGCCTGGCCGAGCATCGCGGCAGCGTGGTCGTGCTCAATTTCTGGGGGACGTGGTGCCCCCCCTGCTTGAAGGAACTCCCGGGCCTGAGTCGCTTTGCAGATGAGCACCCAGAGGTTCTTGTCCTTGGAGTTGCAGTGGACTCGGGTAGAGCGAAGCGTCTTGCCGCTGAGAAGGAGCGTCTGGACATCCGCTTTCCGGTTGTGGCGGCCGATCACCTGGTACAGGCTGCCTACGGGGTGAGGGTGCTCCCGACAACCTTCGTCATCGACGGCGATGGCATCGTGCGACATCATCAGGTAGGCATCGTCACCGCGGAGCGGCTGTCTGACTGGCTACGTTGAGTGGTTCAGTAGTTGCGGCTGCTGGGTCCCTCTGACTATCCTGCGACAACCATGAAGGACTGTCACCTCTCCCGAATACGCTTTGCCGGCCGCTACTTCATTGCGTCGTGGACCATTCCAATTGGGGTGGCAGCAGGCGCGATGGGCCTCGTACAGAACTGGTCGAGGGCTGTACGTGGAAGAGCACGTAGGACTCAGCCTGAGCCGGTCGGTTACCCCGAGGGTGATGGCTTGCGCAAGGTCGGCCGCGGCTGACTGAGGTCAGTACTCCTTTTATGCATCCCTGGTTCGTAGATGATCGCCCTGTCCTGGTGACAGGGGGCCGAGGCTTCCTCGGCTCTCATATCTGTCTGCGCCTTGCCGCAATGGCTCCTCCGGGTTGCGAGGTCATCTCTCTCGACAACGGCACAAGGGACTGCTTTGCTGCTCTGGGTGTTGCCGCTCCCCCCGAGCTGAGATTCATCGACGGTGACCTCCTCGAGCCAGAGGCCTGGTTGCCCTATGTAGGCAGTCCGTCTGTGGTGGTTCACTGTGCGGCGCTGGCGGGAGTATCGACCTACTACAAGAACCCCACAGCCGTGCTCAAGGTGAATGGCATCGGCAGCGCACGTCTCTTTGACGCGCTCCTTGGCCTTCAGCCGGAGCTGGTCGTCAACCTGAGCACGTCGGAGGTCTATGGACCACACGCTGAGGGTGTTCGCGAGTCGGATCTGACGCCGGTAGGGCCGGTCTCGGATCCGCGGTGGGCCTACGCGGCAAGCAAGGTCTTCGCGGAGCATCTGCTCTTCGCCACCGCTCTCGAGCATGGCCTCGGCGTGGTCTCACTGCGTCCGTTCAATGTCTATGGGCCCGGCCAGGTAGGAGAGGGTGCGGTGCGTAACTTCTGTGCGCGTGCCGTTCGTGGTGAGAAGCTGAAGGTGACAGGTGATGGCTCGCCGACGAGAGCCTGGCTCTACGTTGATGACTTCACCAGCGCGGTGTTCGCTGTGGTTGGTGAGTCGAGTTGCTGGGGTCGCACCTACAACGTCGGCGATCCAGAGGCTCGCGTTTCGACTCTCGAATTGGCGACGAGGATCAATGAGTTGGCTGAGAATGTGGCGCCGGTGGAGTTCGAACCGCATCCTGGTCAGGACGTCCTGCACCGCTGGCCGAGAGTGGATGCTTTGGTGGAGGCCACTGGTTGGCAGCCCCAAGTTGGTCTCGACGAGGGATTGCGGCGTACGGTGGAGTTCTGGACCCGATGAGTAGCGAGCGACCCACTGATGAAGAATTGCCTGTGGGTGGTGCCGATGTGGGTATAGCGGGCGCGACAGAGGTAGCTGCAGAAGAACCGGGTGACGACGGAAGCCTCGACCCTTCAGAGGAACTGCCTCCAGACGAGAAGGCGGCGGCTGCGGTTCGAATCATCCGCTCTCTACCGCTCCTCTCGGGGCTCCCCGGTTGGGCGGCCATGTTGCTGGTAGCGGGCCTGTCCTCCCTGGCCTTGATCTTGCTGCTCACCGTGCTCGAGCTGGGCCTCGTCGTCGTCTACAGGGGCCTCGGCGGTCTGCTCAGTGTCATCCTGGTCAGTCTGGTGCTGGCCTATCTTCTGGACCCGGTCATCGACCGCTTCGAGCGAGGCGGCTGGGACCGGTCGGTCGCAATCGGTATCTGCCTGGGCCTGTTCTTGTCGTTGTCGACGGTTCTGTTGCTGCTGACCATTCCTTACGTGGTCACCGAAGTCAGTGACCTGGGTGAGAACATGGACGGCTACGTCGAAGGTATGGCGGATAGCGCCGCTTCCCTGGAGTCGTGGCTACAGAGCACGACCGGATTGAGTGTGGATCTGCGCTTCACATCCCTCAAGGAACGTCTGCCTGGTCTGCTCTCTAAGGTGGGCGCAAAGGGTATTGATCCGATGAAGGCGCTGGCGGGTACCCTGCTCGGTTCTACCTTTGGCTTGCTGGGGACTCTCTTGCAGTGGTCTCTCTTGCCACTGTTCACCTTCTTTTTCCTTCGGGATTTTGACGCCCTCAAGCGTGGACTGTTCACGCTGGTGCCCTTCCGTTGGCGAAGGGATACGGTCGATCACTACCTGGAGATCGACGAGCGGATGAGTCGTTTCGTTCGAGGACAGATTACGGTCAGCTTGATCCTCGCGGTTCTTTATGCCGCAGGGCTCGGTATCTTTACTAACATCGATCTTGCGGTGTTTATCGGTGTGCTCGCGGGCCTGCTCTTCGTTGTTCCCTACTTCGGTACATTCCTGGGCGTCCTCGCTGGCAGCGTTCTGGCAGTCCTTAAGTTCGGAGTTCACATCGAGGTCCTCAAGGTGTGGGCTGTCTTCGGCGTGGTGCAGGGAATCGAAGGGGTCTTGCTGACTCCTAAGATTGTGGGTGATTCGGTAGGCTTGCATCCAGTCATCGTGCTCCTCGCCCTTGTGGCCGGAGGGAACCTCTTCGGCTTCCTCGGCATCCTGCTGGCCGTTCCGCTTGCCGCTGCGATTCAGGTGCTTCTGGCCACTGGGCTTAGCTGGTATCGCGGTACGGATTGGTTCCGCGAGGGCGAAGAGGACGCTCCCGGAGTGGACGCGATCTTGTGATGTCAGCGCCCGCGGACAGGGTGACTGACCCTTTTCTCGAGCACCGCGCGTTGGGGGTGAAGAGCTATGACGAGGTGCTCTCTCTGCAGCGTAGCCATCGTCAGTTGCTGCTCGAGG
>CAZEIY010000152.1:0-8844 GCA_964512375.1 uncultured Rickettsiales bacterium
AGCGAGCTGACCTTAGCTCCTCAGAGTTCCCCCAGCCATGCCATGACAAGGAGATGCCCTCCTGCTCCCGCGCTGCCGCAATGAAATCCATTCGCTCAGGGCCATCGCCCCAGAGATCGATATGAAGTCGTCGCGGAGTTCTCTCGTCACGTAGTGCCCGCAGCCGCGGAATAGCCCCTAGGAGTCCCTGCCACGGCTTAAAGCTGCCTGCGTAACCGAGCACAAAGGGTCGCTCCCCTGCGGCGGTTCCCTCCTCTCTCTGGCAAGAGGAAGAGATGGGATCCGTAGCAGGGTCAGCCCCATTCCTCTGTACCAGGACCCGTTCTTCCTCAACACCGCGGCGTAGGGCGTAGTCCCGCAACTCAGGAGACACGCAGACCAGCAAATCAGCCGCCGTAAGCGCCCGAGACTCACGCCTCAACAACCCAGGGGAAGCGGGCAAGCCCCGAAAGAGGGCTGCCTCCCATGAGAGTGGCGCGTTGAGTTCCAGCACGTAAGGCACTTGGAGGCGACGGGCAACACCAAGGCCTGGGTTCGAGAACAGTGAGAATCGCTCATAGATCAAATGAGGCTGAAAGCGAAAACCCTGCCCGCACGCCCACCGTGACATTGCTCGAGCGTCGATACCGTGGTCCCAGGAGGCACGTCTTCGGAGTGCGCCGGGCAGACGGCCTCGGGGGCCCTCCAGAGCATCCAAGCCCATTGGAAGCGCCGCCGGCGGCACCGTCGCCCCCATGGACATCCTCTGACACCACAACTGAACTCGTGCGCCCTGCCCCAGGAAGCCGCCACAGATACTCCGCAAGTGCTCAGATGCACCGCTCCTGCCCGTAGCAGCGATTCCCCGATCACCGCAGACGACGGCAATCCGCAGACCGCGCGCGGCACTACCGTAACATCCACTCACGGAACAACCAGTTCGTCGAACGGCCCTACAGCGGCAGCGCCAGCGGCCTCTCCTGAGAGCAACGAGGAAGAAGGGCTCTCCAACTGCAGGAGTCCCACATCCGCCGTAAACTCCACCTGCAGTTCTCCCTCTTCGAGCACCGATGAGTGTGAACAATATGCGTCAAGCTCGACGCGAGCCTCGCCACTGTCAGCCGAATAGTCAAAGCTGTCCACAGCCATCGCGAGGGCGCGCAGGTAGCGACCCTCGCCATCCAGCTCGCGGTTCAGCACGAACTGCCAGCTACGGATCAATGGAACAGCTACGGGCAGGCCTGGTGTCCCCGAGATCACGGTGGATCGCTGAGCCGAGTCCATCTCGGGGATATCGGAGTGGGGAGGGTCGATGGGGTACCACGCCGAGGCCTCGACATGCGCCTCACTGTAGGCCCCATCCGCTGAGAGCACCACGTAAGACAGTGAGGCTCCGATAGAGAGGTACTCCAACGCCTCGTTCATGTCCTCACGATCCAGAGGACCCGCACGAAACTGCAGCCACAAAGAAAAACGGAGGTTGCCATCGTCCAATGTGATGGCATCGACACCCGCCCCCAAGGCCTGTGGAGTCCACCCTTCGGCGGGGTCGTACTCACCTGGCGATTCGGGATGCTGAGCAACGTCCATGTCCCAACGGAGCCCGGCCAGCGCTACCGTCACGACATCCGCTTTCTCGAGGCCAACCGACTCCAGCGAGATGACGACGTCCTCACGAGCCAGGCCTGTAGGACCAATGGTCAGGTCGATTGAGTCGTGATGAGCCTGCAGAGAAGCAGACTGCACCCACCACCACGGAGAACGGAAATGGACCACCTCAGGAAGAGCTGATGACAGGGACCACGGCCCACCAATCATCCCCTGTTCAAGAGTGAACGACCCATCGGGAGAGGCTTGACCGACTGTGGACTGCAGAAAACTGACTCGGTGCGAGAGCCGCTCCCAGCTGTAGTCAAAGCCTCCCCAGATAGGGACAGGTGACACGGGCTGCGAACAGGCAGCGACGGATAGCAGAGAGCCGCTCAGAACGATCGAAAGAAGCCTGATCAAGAGCGCTCCTTGGTTGGCTGGTAGTTGTCTGATCATCGCTGCAGCATCTTACTCATGCACTGAGCGTCATGCGACGTCCACTCCCTTGATGCTTTGCCGCAGCCCACGGATCGATTCCTTGCATCGTCTGACCTGTCAGTGATATACGCCTTCGCCGCTCCGAGACGGAGTGGCTGAGGAAGCTGGGGAAGCCGGGGAAGCTGAATGGATCCGTTGAGAATCACCCGCCATCGTGGCGACTATCTGTGGGGCTCGTTCTATATCGAGGGGGCGGATGGTCTCATCGAGACGCGTGACCCAGCCACAGGAGTGGCGCTGGATCAAGTCCCATGGCGTCTAGGCTCAGTTCAGAGGGCCGTACTTGACGCCGCAGCAGCAGCGCCCGCCTGGGGCCAGAGCCCGCTCTCGGAGCGGGTACGAGCAGTGCATCACCTTCGCGACATTCTTGATAGCCGACGTGAGCAGTTCGCCGCCGTCCTCTCGCGTGAGCTCGGAAAGCCCCTGTGGGAGGCTCGCCTTGAGTGTATCGCCGGGGTGCGCGCCATCGAGTTGTTGCTGGAGCAGTGTCGCTCCCTGCTGACACCGAAGGCCCACCCAACTACCAGAGGTACGCTACAACGCCGACCCATGGGTACCATCGCAGTACTCACCCCCTACCCCTACCCGGTCTTCAGTCCTCTGCAGTTGCTGCTGCCCTGCCTTGTGGGAGGCAACGCAGTAATCTGGAAGCCATCGAGCCATGTACCGCTCACTTCACAGAAGCTGGTAGAGGCCTTCGATGCTGCACAACTACCCAATGGTGTGCTCTCTATGGTGCAGGGCCCCCGTGACCCGATAGGGAGCGCCCTGGTAGAGAGTCCAGGTGTCGATATGGTCGTCGCGGCAGGTAGCGCATCTCTGGGCGACACCCTGAGAGACAACGACGAGGAACGACCCTTGTGGGTGCAGACCGGTGGCAAGGGCTGGGCCATTGTCTGTGCTGATGCCGACCTTGACCGCGCCGCCTACGAGATCGTGAGTGGTGCTTTTCTTACGTCTGGACAGCGCTGCAATGCCACGTCACGACTGATGGTCGAACGAGAAGTGGCAGAGGAGGTTCTGCGAAGAATCCGCGCACTCACGGCGCAGCTGAATATCGCACCGCCGACTGATCCCGACGCCTTCTGCGGTCCGTTGGTGGACTCGCACGCCCGTGCATCGTTCCAGTTTCACTTGGATCGCTACAAAGATGCTGGCGTCGATTTCGTCATCGATGGTGGCGTCGACCCCGCGCGCCTCAGTGAGGGCATGACGCGTCGCGGCCAGGCCTACGTTGCTCCCGCGATCGCTCTGCTCGACGGCGACCTCCCCCAAGGCATCTCCCTTCCCGAAGAAATAGAAGGACCGCTGCTCGTACTGCAGGTAATTGACGATGCACGCGAGGCTGTCGCTGCCTACAACCGGCATCCCTATGGACTCGCTGCAGCAATTTTCACCAAGACAGAGAGTCGCTTCCATGAGTTAGCCCGCGACCTGCGCGCCGGAGCGGTCAATTGGAATCGAGGAACAATCGTTGCTTCCGTCCGCTTCCCAAATGCCGGTCTAAGACGCTCGGGTAAGGGCGCAGAAGGAAACGCAGCCCTACTGCTTGCCTGCACCTGGGCCCAGTCGAATCTCGCTGTAAACAGCCCGTTCGACCCCAGCCACCGCGTTCCAGGCATGCCATGGCCTGAAGAGATGGGCACGGTCGATCCCAGCTCCCTCGCTACGCCGCCGTTTCGTCCCGACGACGACACTATGATCCTGGCGCCCCTCGGTCACGACTGACTCTGCGCTGACCTTCAGCGCCGCGAGAAGCAGGCCTCTGCGCCAAGTCCATTCAGCGCCAGGCTGGGGAGAACCCGAGTGCTCGCGGTCACGGCTTTGGGCCCTCGTTTGAAGACGCTACGAGTAGGCCGCTCGCACGCCCAGAAGGGTGCACTCGGCAACAGATCAAGATGCCCTTCGCCCTCGGTGCTTAGGCGGTATCGACCGACCATGTAGCCCTGACGACCGTGAACACCCGCGATCATGCGCCCCGAGCGATCCTCCTGCAGGGCATAGCGAAGGTCTGGAAGTGGGGGAGCAAAACGAACCTGGAACGTCTCGACGTCACCATGACGAACGGTAGCTAGATACAACTCTATGGGGCCATCAACTCCTGAAGACGCACGGAACCGATACTCACTGTCGACCACCTCATCAGCGGTCGACAGCACCAGATCGGCCCCCTCGGACCGACGCGTGAGCCTCAGTGGCTCACGGCCATCATCTATGCCGTAGCGGAGCTCGTACGCAGAGGCGTCTACGTCCTCGGCAATCGTCATTGCTCCTGCCGCAAGACCTCCCGCGACCTGTTCTAAGCGCATGGCATACGGCAGACCCGGTGCTAGCGACCGCACCGGCACCTCGACGCCCCCGATTCGAACTTCGGCCCGGGCCCAGCTGAACTCTTCGAGGTCGATGATCGCCAGCGCTGTCTCGTGCGAATGATTCATTGCGCTACCGTTGCGTTGCGAAGGGGCGGGGCTGGTACCTCGAGCGCGAGCATGCACCTGACCCTCTATGCCCTCGCCATCTGGCAGCACGAAAGCAAAGGTGTACGCAACACGCCCCTTCACCTCAGTACGCTCGACCCGCAGGTCCGAGCGATAGACGGGCGCAGGGAAGCTCTGCCCGATGCGATAGTCGGCTTCACTGCCGACGGCAACGTGCTGGCGACCATCGTGTTCAGCAACCAGCGCAAACCAGGTCCACTCTCCAGCACGCTTGCGGACGTGACAGATCTCGATCATCGCGTACCTGGAGTGTCCCTTCAGCTCAAAGAGCATCTCCTCTTCAAAATCTACTCCCCACAAGCGCATCGGCAAAACGGGTAGATCCGTGACTCGATTCAAGCTGCCGTAGTCAATCTCATGGGTATCGACTTCGGCCAGGAACGACTTCGCGTCCCTGATCACAGGACCTGTTGGGGAAATGCGCGGATAGCAGGCTGCGTTCGTGAGCAGCCCCAATGCGGCTATAAAAAAGGCGACTCTGAGGAGATGGCGCGGGCTCATGGCCGCCAGTGTAGTCGAAAGCTCTGAGTCACTCAGTACATCCCTGAAGACGGCCCTAACGGACAAACTCCTTGGTTCATTGTGGAGTGTTCTGTTCGAGATCGTCTACGCTCCCCGCACCATGTCTCAACTCCCCCCCCTGGCAGTGACGTCCTCTCTTGTCGCAATCCTTCTTGCTTCCTCACTCATGTTGTCGTGCGAAGGAGCCGGTCAGCCGCCCGAAGAGGTGCCTTTCGCGCCAATTCCCTGGCCTGACAGCCCGCCGACGCTGGACCGCAGTGAACGCGACTGGCGCGAGGTGCGCGCTATCGTGCACCTCCACTCTCCTCACTCCCATGACGCCTGCGATGGCAACCCCCAACCGGGCGGAGAACTGGACGAAGACTGCCTCGGTGACCTGCGATGGGGCTTATGCAGGAACCGCATCGATGTCGCCTTCCTGACGGATCATCCCGGACACGCCAGCGAAGCAGACTTCGAGCAACTGCTTCTCCACCGGAACGGAGATGAGCTGGTCACCAATGCCTCAGGAGTTGCCGTCGCAAATCGAGTCCATTGCGATGGAGGCCATGAGGTGCTGCTGATGCCCGGCATCGAGACGTCCAGAATGATGCCCCTCGGTCTCGAAGAACACGCCCGCGAGGCGTACTCACCCGGTGAGGCCGCAGACTTCGACACCATCCGAGAGGCGGGCGGCGTGGGCTGGGTAGCCCATACAGAAGGGCGCGATGCTGAGGAATTGGCGACTCTGGGAATCGAGGGGATTGAGCTCTACCAGCTACACGCCAACCTCGATCCGGATCTTCGCGAAGAGCGCCTCGGTCTCGACGGCACCGAGGCGATTGCCCAACTCGCTCCGTTCTTCTTCCCACTCGAGGAGAACGGTGAGCCCCCCCATCCAGACCTGGCCCCCCTGGGCTTTTTGGTTCCCAATGAGCCGTCAATCCAGGCCCTCGAGCACATCGGACAGACGCAGCGGATCGGCGTCAGTGGCGGCACCGATGCTCACCAGAACGTTCTCTCTGCGGATGCATCTGATGGCGAGCGCATGGACTCGTATCGCCGTCTCACGCGCTGGTTCAACACCCGCTTGAGGATAGTCGGCAAGCTCAGCCCTGACAGCGCCCGAGAGGCGCTCCGTGAGGCACGCACCTGGATATCCTTCGAGATCTTCGGAACCCCCCTAGGCTTCGATCTGCGAGCTGAGTCAGCAGGACAGGTCTTCGAGATCGGTTCTGAGTTACCGAGCAGTCAGGACCTCGTGATTCGAGCCACTCTTCCCAGCCTCGATCCACGCAGCGCCCGATCGGAGACACCGCCACAGATTCGGGGTCTGCTCTACCGTGCGAACGGCGAGGGTCGCGAACTGCTCGCAGAGTGGAGCGAGGGCGAGCTCGAATTCGCAGCGCCGGGACCCGGCGTCTACCGCATGGAGGCCTGGATCACCCCCAGCCACCTCACGCCCTATCTTGGAGCCCGCGTCGACCTCGCCGAGAGCCACCTTCCCTGGCTCTACAGTGGCGCTCTGTTCGTTCGAGATCTACCTTGACCTGCTGTAGTCGATTGACTACATTTGGCCGCGAACCTAGCCAAGCGGATGGTAGATGACTCCAAATTCCCCATCGAAGCCGCCCTCCTGGTGGGTCGCCCATGAGCTCGACGAGACTCTCGTTGAGCCGACTCGAAGGAAGGACCGGGAGATGGTGCTCATTGCTGAGGCACTTTTCGCCACGCAAGCAGGCGCACCTCCGGCTCGACGCTTGTACTGGCTGATCTCCGAGCTCGAAGACTTCCTCTACGGGGCCGGATTCAAGGCGCGGCTGCTCATGAGTTTTTCAGCAGCATTGGCAACCTGGCTCTCGCCTCTCTGGCTGCGACGCCTACCGCCACTTTCTCGTCTTACCGTCTCGGAGCGAATCGAGGCGCTGGAGGCTCTAGAAGCCAGCACGCTGGGAACTCCGTTGTTTGCGCTCAAGGCCATCTTGTCCCTCCTCTATTACGAGCATCCAGATGCCGCAGAAGAGCTGGGCTTCGATGGGAAGTCACTGCTGGAGTGGCAACCGTGAGCAAATCAAAACTCACGGGCCTGAAACGCAATGCTGTCATCGAAGGCGCGCTGCAAGAGAGAGACCTTGAGATGAGTGTGGACATTGTTGTCGTGGGCTCTGGTTCGGGAGGCGCAGTCATCGCAGCCGAGCTGGCCGAAGCGGGTCAGGAAGTCCTGGTTCTCGAGGAAGGTCCTTTCATCCCGTCCGAGGAACACGCCAAGATGAGGCCAAGCCAGTCCATTCGAAAGGCGTGGCGAGAGGCTGCGATGAGTGCCGCCATCGGAGTCGGAGACTCGCCGATGGTCAATGTCACCATGGGCCGTCTCGTTGGGGGCTCATCTGCGCTGACCGGGGGAGTCTGCTTCCGTATTCCTGACCACGTCCTTCATACGTGGGTAAATGAGCATGGACTCGACGAGTTGTCTTCCGCCGCTATGGAGACCTTTCACGATCGAGTTGAAGAACGACTTGGGGTTACCGAAGTCCCGTCATCACTACACTCACGCAGCCTGCAGTTGTTCAGCCAGGGAGCCCGAGCGCGAGGCATCGAGGTCAAGGCCACTTCGCGCAACATCCAAGACTGCGCTGGGATCGGCCAGTGCAACTTCGGCTGTCCCAAGGGTGCAAAGCGGAGCGTAGACCGCTCATATCTTCCTCGCGCCGCAGCCTCCGGTGCCCGTGTTGTCTCCGACTGTCTCGCCGAGCGAATACTTATTCGGGGCGGCCGAGCGGTGGGCGTGAGTGGCCGACTGCTCCGTGGTCGCAGAGGGGCTCGCGCGGGACGTTTCACCATCAACGCACGCCGTGTGGTGGTAGCCGCAGGTGCCTGGCATGGCCCGCTGCTCTTGCAGGCCTCCGGCGTTGGCCGACGCTCCAAGCAGCTGGGTCGAAATCTTACCCTGCATCCTGCCTGTCGAATGATGGCGCGCTTCAAGGAACCCGTATACGGCTGGCGGGGGGCCCTCCAAGCGGCGTTTGTGGATGCGTTTGCCGCAGAGAAGCTCACCATGGTGAGCCTGTTTGTTCCGCCGGGCATCCTCGCAGCCACCCTGCCCGGGTTCGGTCCAGGACACGCTGCTCGTGCAGAGCAAAGCGCGCATATCGCGGTGATGGGTGGCCTCATTCACGATGAGGGAGGTGGCGTAATTCGCAAATCTCTGGGGCGTGAGCCATTTGTTACGTATCGAATGAGCCCCAGCGACCGTGCAGCTCTGCCGCGCCTGGTCGAGGTCATGGCCGACACCTTCGCTGCAGCTGGCGCAGAAGAGATCTTTCTGCCGGTCCTCGGCCACCAGCCGGTCACGCCCGATGAGCTTCGCCACCTCGACATCGCGAGTATTCCTGCGAGGCGCTACGAGTGCGCGTCGCAGCACCCGCTGGGCAGTTGCCGCATGGGGAACTCAGCTGATAACTCGGTAGTAGATCCAAACGGACGCTGCTGGGACACCGAAGAACTCTATGTTGCCGATGGCAGCATCCTGCCTACCAGTCTTGGTGTGAACCCACAGGTCGGCATCATGACCATGGCAACCCGCATCGCTCTACATCTGCGCGATCTTCCCCTTGTCTGATGGCTGGAGAGATAGCTCAGGAAGTTCGATGTGCCACGGCAACGAGCTTGTCTGACCTGCGATCATAGGGGCGACCGTCGAAGCCACCGTGCAAAGCGACATCGGAGAAGCCCGCCGCTGACAATTCTTCGTACAACTCCTCCCCCGAGTAAATGCGGT
>CAZEIY010000153.1:0-4405 GCA_964512375.1 uncultured Rickettsiales bacterium
AGCTGAGAGTGTCGGATACTCTGCGGATCACCCCCAGAACCGGGGCGGCTTAGAGCGCGTCCTCATCGATGCCGAGTTCGGCTCGTGCCTCCTCTGAGATCATGCGGGGATGCCACTCTGGCTCCCAGACGATATCGAAGTTGCACTCAGCCACCCCATCTAGTGAGCAGACCTTGCGCCGAATATCTTGCGGGATCTCTCGCGCCGACGGACAACTCTTCGAGGTGAAGGTCATCTCGATGTCGACACTACCCTTCTTGACCTTGACCTCGTAGATGAGACCCAGGTCATAGACGTTCACTGGGATTTCAGGGTCAAAACACTGGCGGATCTTCTCGATGACTTGGTCTCTGAGGCCCATGGTGTGGTCCGCACTCCTCGCTTGTTTGCCAGGCACTCGCTGCTAGGCTATCTGAGCTTTCTCTGTGTTCAAGAGACAAAATGTACAGCAATTGCCCGCGGCAAGCAGGCGCGTTTCTGGAGTCATCCTTCTGATGCCTGATCCCGATGTTCTCTACATGGATGCCCTTGACCTGTTCGCCGAGGAGAAGTGGCAGGAGTCTGTCGAGGGTTTCCGCGCGGTGCTCCAGATCGATGCTGAGTACGTGGACGCTTATCATGGCATCGCCAGGGCTTGCTTCGAGGGGAGAGAGCACCATCCTGAGCTACTGGACGAGGCGATCAAAGCGGCAGAGAAGATTGTCGAGCTTGAGCCTGATGATGTGACGGCCTACTCGACCCTGTCGCAAATCTATGTCTGGAAGGGCGACAAGGAGACCGCTGAGATGTGGGGTGCTAAGGCTCGGGTGGCGGGCTGGAAGGAGCAACTGCGCTCGGACAAGAACCGTGGCAAGCCGGGGTTCAAGGAGTCCGAAGGTCTAAAGTAAGACTTCTCAACCAGGCGGCTGCGGGCCTGGTCCCGGACCAGCGCTCTCGAAGATCAGGCTCCAGCGGTGCTCAAAGACTCCGGTGAATGTCATTTCCGGGTTATCTTCGCTGGGCTCCTCCCAGTTTGTCTCGAAGCGTCGGATTGCTGCGCTGCCGAGCCGATTCGTAGGCATCATTCTCAGGTCAGAAGGGGCGATAGCGAAGGACCCGTTGTCCTCGACCCAGCAGTCGATCTCCCAGATCTCATCGGTCGCTGCGTTGAAGAATTCGAGCACCAGCCCAACGCCCTCATCTCCTTGTGCTGTCCAGGCGAACTGGAATGGATTTGTTGGGTTCAGGACCAGGGTGTCCGAGCCCGTAGCGAGTCCCGGTCGGGTCACCTGGAACTCGCGAACGATAGGCATTGCGCCGCGTACCTCGATGGGAGGAACATCGGCTCCACCGGGCGCATCGAAGCGGAGGCTATTCCCCGTCGCTGGGAACTCTGCAGGGCTGTCTTGGGGTTCTACGATGTACCACTCAGCGCTTGCGTCCTTGATGCGTTCCAACTCCCAGACCGCTCCTCCCCGGCGGAAGGTCACGTAGTCACCGGCATCCAGATACTCGACATCGGCCTGTCCCCTGTCAGTATCGGAGTCGGGAGTCATTACCTGGCAACCATAGTCCGGTCCGCGGGCTTCGCTCCGCAGTCCAGGAGGACGCGGATCGGGGGGGGAGGTGTTCCAGCTGTCGCTGCTCTCGCGAAGAAAGTAGCCCCAGCCACCGGTCCCTTCAAAGCCTGGGTGTCGGATGGCGTCGTAGAGAACGAAAACTCCCATGACTCCATCGAAGCTGGGTTGGTCGTCGTCGTCGTCGCCGGTGTCGTCGTCGTCGCCGGTGTCGTCATCGTCGCTGGTGTCGTCATCGTCGCCGGTGTCGTCATCGTCGTTGGTGTCATCGTCATCTGTGGGCGGGGTGATGTCGTCGTCATCAGTCGAAGGGGTGTCGCCCAGGATGGCCGTGCCAACGCATCCCGTTATGAGCAGGCAGATGAACAGGGCGAGTAGGCGCGAGGGTCGAGAAACGAGTTTCATAAGTGCCGCATTGTAGCCTGGCTCAGGTAGCTGAATGAAGGCATTTCCGGGTTAAAGGGCTGCCATGGGCTGCTATCGAAGCCGAGAGCCCGGCAGATTTCAGGGGTCGAAGCTATCAGAAAAGAAGTCGTCTACGCCATCGTCGTCGGTGGCGTCGTCCTTGTCGCTCTGCTCGCCATCGTCGCTCGAGAAGAAGTCATCCAGATCCCCTTCTCCTTCTTCGTCTCCCATCGCCTCTACCTGTTGAGTTGGCACTGGCGCCGGAGCTTTAGCGTCCTCAACGTGGGGCCGTGCTAACGGGTTGAGGTCGAGGGTCTCGGAGATACCGGACTCTGCAGAACTATCCCCTCTCTTGTCGGGTAGTAGTAGGTCTTGGGTGTCTTCGAATTGAGAAGGAAGAGCCTGGGGAGCATCGGCCGGCTCCAAGGTAGCAGCCGCCATGTTGGCCCGCAGCGAGGCACGCACCTCGTCGTTGTCTTCTTCGGAGTCAGCATTTGCTTCAGACGCCACTTCGTCATCGGTCGAAGCGTCGCGCGACGGGGCCAGATCGTCCTCGATCGGACTCAGGGGGGAGAGGGTGTTCTGGCTGAGCACTGGCTCGTCTCGAACGGTGGTGACCGCTTCCAGATCATGGGTTACGACGTCGTCGGTGTCCTCGAAGATGACGTTCATGAAGAGCACAGAGATGGTCTGGCCATCATCGAGTTCTTCAGTCTTCAGAATATCCGCCGACTCCGGCGCCACTGCCTCAGACATTGCAGCCTCGTCGAGAGGTCCGGAGTCCACGCTCTGTTCCGGTGATCCTGTCGACTGGAACGAAGAGGTAACGGGAGCCTCTTCGGCGTTGAGCATGGCCGAAGCGACGGACCAGTCTTCGGCACTCTCGAGCACTGGATTGGCCTCGGCAACGGCTGTCGAGATGGCTGACTTCTTCCTGCGTCGCTTCTTTCTTCCCGGACTGGTGGTGCCAGGACTCGGGCGCTTGCGGCCCCTTTTTTTCTGGGATCGTCCGGTCAATGAGGACAGGAGCCCGAACATGGCAGCCTTTGGTTTCTCGCTCCGTTGCTTGCGCTTCTTCGCCCCTCGGATGGGCGTCTTGCGCTTCTTTGGTGTTGCTGGGCCCTCAAGGTAGTTGGCGAGCACGTCCGAGAGTGCATCAGCTGCAGCCGAGCAGTTCTCATAGCGCTTCTCAGGAAGTCGCTCCCACATTTGAGCGAGGACGGTGCCGAGTCCGGGACACGCCTTCTCCATGAGTTGCTCCGCCTCACTGGTCTTGGCGTGAGCCACTGACTGCATGACACTGATCAGGTTGATGCCACTGAACAGACGCTTTCCCGTCACCAGTTCGTAGAACACTGAGGCGGTAGCGAACTGATCGGAGCGTCCATCGACTTCCTTACCGGTGACCTGCTCGGGAGCCATGTACACGGGAGTACCCCGCACCTGCCCAATGCTGGTGAGATTCGTTCGGCTGACTTTCGCTTTGGCAATGCCGAAGTCCATGATCTTCACGACGGCCTGGTTGGACAGCATGATGTTGGCGGGCTTGAGGTCCCGGTGCACCATCCCTGGCGGGCCTTCCCATGACTCATCGGTGAAGTTATGGGCGTAGTCCAGGCCTCGAAGAATCGGCAGGATGATCTGCAGGCAGAAGCTCAATTCGAGGCCGCTCTTCCCCTTCTTGGTCATCATCTCGAGGAACTCGTCCAGCGTCTTGCCTTCGACGTACTCGAGGTCGATGAAGTGCACGCCTTTGAAGTCGCCGTGGGAGATCGTGTTGACGATATTGGGGTGCTCGAGGAGAGCCCCCAGGCGGGCTTCGCGCTGCATCAGCTCGATGAACTTGCTGTCCCTTGCGAATTCCGGGTGCACCACCTTCAGCGCGCACTTTCGACGGAACCCTCCAGCAGCTACCAACTCGGCAAGGTAGACCCGAGCCATCGCACCCTCACCGAGGGTCTTGATGATTCGGTAAGGACCGATCTCGCTGGGTTGCGCTTCATCCACCATGCATTGTCCTGACCTCAGGAGATGCTCAACGAGGGTTGAGCGCAGCCAACGATCACTCAATCATCATCCATTATCCATACTTCGTCGTCCCCACCACCGGAAGTTCCTTTCTGCGGGCTCTTTTCGGTGGCTTGACCTGGCGCGTCGTCGTCGTCCTCGAAGTCCCAGTCGGGATTCCATTCATCTTCGTCCTCGCTGCTCGATGACTCGGTTTCGGCCTTCTTGGCTTCTGGCGGCGGCTCGGGCGCCTCGAAGTCACCGTAGTCGTCGTCGTAGTCATCGTCGTCGTAGTCGTCGTCGGAGTCCCCGGATTTCTTGGCGGTCGTCGGAGCTTCCCCTCCCTTTTCGCCGTCGGCCCAGGGATCCCACTCCTCGCTCCACTCTTCTTCCTCGGGAGCTTCTGGAGCACCTTGCTGAGATCGCGAGTGTTTTTT
>CAZEIY010000153.1:4415-8830 GCA_964512375.1 uncultured Rickettsiales bacterium
AGCTTCTGGCTCGGCCCTGGCTTCGTCTGCTTGCGGAGGCTCGGGCTCTCCGCTGGGCGCCTCTTCCTTTACGAGGAGTCCATACTGCTCAGGCTCTTCGGAACTCGCGTCCTCCGCCTCGGAGGCCATGTCCTCCTCTAGTTCGCCGAGCCAATCGCTGCCCGTAGCGCTCGCTTCGGGCTCGGGCGCCGGTGCAGCGGCGGGCTCTTCAACGGGACTTTCTGCTCCGTCGACGGGGGGGGCGGCTGTCTTGACCTTGGGAAGGTCGTCTGGAGTGGGGGGACTGCTCTCCACCGGCGGAGCGCTGGGCTCTTGTTGGTTGCTGGCCTTGTCGATGGAGAGGCTCTCTGCATCATCTGCTTCAGGCCCGGGCGGCGAGGTGCTTGGCGGCGTCTCTGCAGTCTTGTCGCTGGTGGTCGTCGCAATGAGGCCTCGGCCACGACGCGTGCGACCACGCGGAGTACCGGCGGAGTCGGACGGTCCGGGTGCCTTCACCGCGGCAGCTCTGGTCTTCGCCGCCTCTGTGGTCTTCTCGGCAGTGATACGAGCGCTCTCTTCGGCGCGCTCTCGAGCTTCCTTTTCGGATCGTTCGGTTTCTTCTGCGGCTTCTCTGGCAGCCTTCTCCTCAGCTTCTTTTTCGGCGCGCTCCTTCTCGGCTGCCAGCTCAGCTTCTCGCTTCTTCAGGGCCTCTGCACTGGCACCTTCAGCGATCATGCGGGCAGTCTTGGCAGCCTCAGAGGCTTCGCAAGCGGCCTGTTCGGCCTCATCAGCAGCGCGCACTGCCTGGTCAGCCTTACTTCTTGCAACATCGGCATCATCGGCAGCCAGCACTGCCTTGACGGCTTTCTTGACCCGGGCTGCCTCTCTGGCAGCTTCCCCGGCTGCGGTCGCGGCCTTCTCGGCGGCGCCGACGGCCTTCTTGGATTCGGGAACCTCTTCGGCGGCTTCCTCAGCCACCAGCGCGGCATCAGTAGCCAGCTCTCGAGCGGTCTCAGCTCTGCGCTGTGCATCCTGTGCATCAGCCTGAGCTTCCTTCAATGTCTGCGCTCTTCTGGCCAACTCCGAGGCCTGGTCGGCGAGGGTCTCTGCTTCCAGTGCGGCCTCCTCTGCCTTGCCACCGGCCTTTTCTGCCGTGCGTGCGAGGGTGGACGCGGTGCTCGCTGACTCTGCACCCTGGGCGGCTCGAGCCGCGGTCTCTGCTTCGCTGGCAGATTTGGTCGCCGTCTTGAGAAGCTTCTCCGCGTTCTTGATGGCCTTCGCGACGTCCTTGTCGTCGGACGCAGCTATTGACTCTTTGGCCTCATCAAGGCGGCCTTTGGCTCGCTTGGCGGCGGCAGTTGCTGACTCAGCGGCTTCACTCGAACTCCTACGGGCCGACTCCAGGGCTGCTCGAGCCTGGGCTTCCTCAGCGGCAGCCAACTGAACAGCCGCCAGGGCTTCTTCGACCTTGGTGGCGAGAGACTCGGCGGCTTTCGTAGCTGTGTCGGTGTCTTCTGAGGCCTTCTGAGCGACCTTCGAGTGTTCAGCGGTTCGCGCTCGTTCCAGTGCGGCGTGGGCGTTCGCCACCTCTTTTCCGATAGCTTTGAGGTGCTTTGAGGCGTCTTTCAGGGCCGCCTTGCCGGCCTTGCTCCTGGAGTCCTCCATGAGCTCTGTTGCCTGCTCATGGGCGGCCTCTGCGCGCTCGCGAGCGGTCTCTGCACCCTGCGCGCGGTTTTCCGCTTCCGCCAGGGCAATCGCGCGGGCTCCCACCTCGCTCTCAGCGGCATCCTCGGCTCGTTCGGCGGCTTCTGACGCAGCCCTTGCCGCATCTTCAGCTTGCTGGGCGAGTCCATCGGCCTCACGAAGTCTCGCGTTGATTGACTGTGAGTCCTGCTCCTGAGCCTCTTCGAGGTAGTTGCGCAGCGTTTCCAGAACACCTTCACAGAGCCCAGCCTGGCGGCTGGCCTCCGTAGCTTCCATATCGGCAGGAGTGTCGGGGGCGCGCTGTTGGGCTTCATTTGCGCTCGATGTTGCTACTTGAGCGAGTGCGTTGCTGGCTTCGATGCGACTGAGCACAGCTTCAAGGCCAGCGGTCGCTGCATCCTTGTTGCTCTTCTCTTCAGCCTCGTCGGAGACAATCTCCGCCACCTTGTCTCGCAAATCGATAGCCTGTTGTGCACACGCCTCAGCTTGGATAGCGGCCTTCTCACAACGAGCAACAGCGTCCTGCGCATCCGGTGCTGTGGTTGCTTCGGCCGCCTCTACCTGTGCAGCCTCGGCCTCAGCACAGGACTGCTTGGCGGCTTCGGCTGCTGCGTTCGCTCGCGTGCCGCAGTTCTTCCCCTCAGCAGAAAGTGCAGCCTCGGCGTGCTGTGCTGCCTCGTTCGCGGCCTTCCCCGCTGCTTCGAGCGCGGTCAGCGCACGCGCCCAGGAAGCCCGGGCTACTTCGGCCGCCTCCTTGCACTCTGCAGCCTCGGCCTCTGCCTTGTGAATGGCTTCACGTAGTTCAGCGAGGGCTGTCTCACATCCGCCGGCAGAAGTCTCGGCTTGATTGGCGGCTGTCTCGCTGCGTGTTGCGCACTCTACGGCTGCTTCCACATCGACAGCTTCGAGCGCCTCGGCCTGCGCTGACGCGGCACTCTCGGAGTGCTCCTTGGCACTTGCGGCGAACTCTCGGATGGAGGTCAGGTGCGCCGTGATGTCCGCACCATCAAAGCCTGCGCTGGCTTCTTCGGCGCTGCTCAGATGTGTGCTCGCGATTTTCGCTGCGCCTGCAGCGTGGGCCGCGGCGGTGCTTGCGCTACTACATGCAGCATCGAGAGCGGCCTTCTTCTCGCCATCTCGCCTCGCCTGCTCGGCGTCGATGGTCGCCAATACGCTCGCGAGCGCTTTCTCTGCCGCTACTGCTGCGTTTTGTGCTGCGCTTGCGGCTTCCGCCGCGCTTGTTGCAGCCAACTCGGCAGCCTTGTCGTCATCGGTGTTGTCAGCTTGCTGAGATGAGGCTGTCGCCTTGGAGGCTGCTTCAGAAGCGGCAGAGAGCTGGTTGCTGACAGCTTCAATCGCGGTCTTGACGCCCTCCTCTTCGGAGTAGCCTTCGGAGGCTGCCTGCTCTGCTCTAGATAGCGATTCCTTCGCCGCGTTCACGGCCAGCAGTGCTGCCTGGGCGCTGGCCTCAGCTGCTGTCCGAGCCGAGTCAATGGCGGCTAGCTCGGCGCGTAGTTGCTTCGCGGTCTCCTCGATGGCTTCGCGCAGGCTCTTGCAATCGGTGGCGCCGGTGGCCGCCTGGGTCGCTGCCTCTTCAGCGACTGTTGCTTCGGCAGCGGCCTCTTCGCTGGTCTTACATTCGGTAGCCTTTTCTGCCGCGCTGGCCGCCTCATTCCCCTGTTTGGTGACCAGGTCACTCGCACTCTGTAAGGCAGCCAGTTGCTCGCTGAGGACGGGATTCTCCAGCCCTGCTGCCCCCGCATTTGCTGTATCCAGTTGCTCGCAGGCTATTGCCACTGACTCGCGGGCTTGGGTGGAGTGAGCGATCGCCGCCTCTTTCGCCAACTGTAGTGCTTCCGATTCGAGTCGGGCTGCTTCGGCTTCGGCCCGGGCCTTTGCTTCTGCTGCTTCTTCAGCGAGGCTGATAGCCTCTTCCAGCCTCTCCAGAGACAGCTGAGTCTCTTCTTGCATCTTGCTCAGGGCGTCTGCGCAGTGGTCGCATTGCTCGCGGGCTGCTGCTGCGGACTCCTGGCTCTTAGCGGCTTCGCTGAAGCTCGTTGTCGCGGCGCACAACTCACTGGCCCTACTGAAGGCTTCCTCGCCTGCTGCTAGCGCATTGACAGCGTCTTCCGGGAGTTCTTCGAGAAGAGCATGGTTACGTTCAGAGCGCTTCGTCGCACAGTCGTCGAGCATGAGCGTCGCCTGTTCTGCGTGCTTCCTGGCTTCCTCAATAGCCTCCTCCCGCCGGGCGGCTTCAGCAGCGAGTTGCTCCTCTTCGGCCAGGGCAGCCTCATCCGCGACGCGCAGCGCTTCCGCAATCTTCGCGGCGCATCGCTTCGCCGATTCGACGGCGGCTACGGAAGCCTTTTCAGCCTTCTTTGCCTGTTTCTCAGCTTGCTTTGGCTCGCTTGCTTCGGCCGCGCTAATGGCTGCTTCTCGTGCCTTTTGCGCTGCATTCTGGACGCTGCTCAGAGCTTCGTCCGCTGCGTTTTGTAGGCTGCTGGCTTCCGCAGCCAGAGATTCGCTCATCTTCGCGGCGCACTCCGCTCGGGCGAGTCGGGCTTCCCCTAGAGCTGTCTCCGCACGACTGACGCTCTCTTCTGCTCTTGCTGCAATCGCCGCACATTCCGCTGCGATTCTCTCTTCTTCTTTGGCCGCCTTCTCTGCAGCGAGCTTGTCTTCTTCTTCCTTGGCCGCCTTCTCTGCGGCGATTCTCTCTTCTTCTTCCTTGG
>CAZEIY010000154.1:0-8785 GCA_964512375.1 uncultured Rickettsiales bacterium
GAGAACCCGGAGGGCGCGCTCCACTTCAACGGTGAAGTCCACGTGCCCGGGAGTGTCGATGATGTTGATGTGGTGGTCAGCCCACTCACAGTGGGTAGCAGCCGACTGGATGGTGATTCCGCGCTCGCGCTCAAGCTCCATGGAGTCCATCTTGGCGCCGACGCCGTCCTTGCCACGGACATCATGGATAGCGTGAATCCGGTCTGTATAAAACAAGATGCGCTCTGTAAGGGTGGTCTTGCCCGAGTCGATGTGGGCGGAGATCCCGATGTTCCGGCGAGTAGATAGGCTCTCTGACATGGCTTCAGTGTCCCGAGTAACGAGGAGTATTCAGACCGAAGCAGACAGCCCACTTCGAATCATCGCGCCTTATAAGGGGAAGAGCCTGAGGGGTCAACCCGAACTATCGATGAGCGCCCCGAAGAGATGAACTCTCAGCAGTCAGAGCGCCTCACCAACGAGACTCAGCTCACGGAGCAACGCATTCGGGCTCAGCTTGCGCAGCTTGCTACCAGCCAACACGGCGGCGTCTGCCATGTTACTCGCGAAGACTACATATTCACGCGACTCACCGTCGACATCAGCGACCACTCGGTACGCGTAGTTGACCCCCGACCCGGAGGAAGCCCGGGCCGATGCGCTTGGGTTCGCCGCCGGCTGCGCCACGGGCGGCTGAGCACTATCGGATTCCCCTCTCTCACCACGCCAGCGAGCCGGCACTCCTCTGCGAACACGATAGGCCCGGACATTCTCGGGCGTGACACCAGCCCGCTCAGCCAGCTCACGATCCGGCACGTCACCGAGCAGCTCGAGGTAGGGATCGAGGCGTGATCTTCGACGACGACGCATCGGGCGCTTCTTGCGACGAACAGGCTTGTCGGCGACCTTCTTCGCTGCGCGATGACGCTGCTTTGCCTGAAACGCCTCTACGCTCTCTCCACGAAACGTTGCGGGAATACCCCTGCGTAGGCGGTAGGTCCGCACATTCTCGGGAGAGACCTTCGCCTTCTCGGCAACGTCCTTGTCTGGAATGACCCCGATGATATCGGCAAAATCATCCAAGGCAGACCTACGGGGGGCGAAAGCTCTACGTGCCAATGCAAGACCTCAGGGTAGTGCCCTAGCGGAACGACTCGATGATCGTCCAGGGCTCATCTTTATACTTCTGGGCATCCCCATCGGGCCACGGCTGAGCAGTGACCCGATAGCCCGAGTTGGCCACATCGGCGGGCGTCACCAGGGATGAGCGAGTAGCCCACACATCCTCTTCAAAGAAGAAGAGTCGCTTCTGAGTCCACCAGATGTTCGCGACCAGAGCGCTGACATGGACATCGGTACCGATCACCTGGACCCCACCCGAGATCGGCAGTGCCTTGTCTCCGAGCCAGCTCAGCGGGATCGTCGGCTTGTAGTGGTAGATGAAGACCGTATCGTTCAGCGCCTGCTCGGGGAGTGGTCGCTTGTAGGTCTGCCCAGGACCAAAGAAGGAATCCTCTCCGACCACGTGGATGACGGCTTCGGCGAGCCGACGCTCAAGCCCCACCCGGTCGCCAAAAGTGTGAGCATTGGACGGCAGCAGGATATCGTCCATGGCCTTACCCACGACCGCCTTCTCCCACCCATTCTGAAAGAAAGAGGCAGCGCCGACCAAGGCGACCACCAGGACTGTAAGGGTGATGAGCTTCTGGAACAAAACGGTTTCTCGCCTTACCAACCGGGCCCCTAGCCCGCACGCATCATGGGATCTTACCAGCACGAAGCCCTGCTGGGATCACTCAAAGACGCTGAAAATCCCCACGCGGTCGAGTTCTTCATCCGCCTCAGCCTCGTCCACATCACCACCACCACTCGTGGACGGCACTGACGCGCCGGCTGATGCCGACAGCGAGACCGGCTCCACATCGCCACCCCGTCCACCGCGTTCCCTGGCATGGAGCAGGAGGGCATCGCCAGAGGTCCCAGAGTCTGACTTGGTGGCAGCGAGGCTCGCCCCAGGCTCCGTGAGATCAGCCGCCAATTCCAGCAGGCGAGACCGCAGCTGCCCCCGAGCCATGCGCGCCAACTGGGCCTCGGGGGCGACACCCTCGGCAGCCGCGACGCTGCGAAGCGCCTTCTCGGCGTCGACATCAAGTTCTACCCACGAACCTGGCTTAATCTCAGCCCGTGCCAGCGCAAGCAGCTGGTCGAGGGTCTCTCCCAGGGGCAATCCCCTCCGTCGCGCCTCAGCCCGCAGTTCGTGAGCAACACGCTGACTGGCCCGAATGTTGATCTGCTCAGACTTCTCGTCCATCAGGCCCTCCTAGCCTCGCCAAATCATGGTGCTATCGATGATGCTATCACAAGAAAACAGTCCATGCTATCGCATGAGCTATCATCAAGCCAGCTATCGACTATACGGGGTGCTTTAGGCACTTTCCCTTGTCTTTAGACGCACGGCGCATCATCATTCACCCGCCTGCCGCCACGGTGGGCCCTGCTTCACCAGCACACTGGAGACCTGCAATGCGTATGGCCCGACCTCTTCTCGCTCTCATCTTGACTCTTCCCCTGACGGCCTGCGTCGATCCTGATCCGGATGCGGACGGACTGACTACAGAGTTCGAGCTGAGCATCGGCACCGATCCGGAGCTGGAAGACAGCGATGCCGACGGCTTCTCCGATGCAGTCGAGCTGCTCACCTACTTCTCTCCCCGCAACGCGGATGACCATCCCTACGAGGGCGAGTACCCCCGTGGGCCACTGATGAGCGCGGATGCATGGGACGAATACACCGAAGACGCCGGATGGGATGAAGGTGAGACCAGCAAGGGCTGGAAGGTGACCGACCAGCACGGCGAAGAGATCAAGCTCAAGCGCTTTTTTGGCAACGTCATCCTCATCGACATGAGCGCCGAGTGGTGCGGGCCCTGCCGGATAGCTGCAGAGACTCTTGATGAGGAGTACCAGGACCGCAAGGAAGACGGCTTTGTCGTCATCCAGTTGCTCACTGACGGTCTCACCACGGGCGACCGGAGCCCCGACGGTGACCGCTGGATCGACGAGTTCGACATCACCTTCCCCCTGATTGAGGACGGCGACTTCCATGCGGCGCAGCGCTATGCTCCTTCCGGCTCCTTCGGTATCCCCAATTACACCGTCATTGACCGCAACCACGAGATCCACACCTGGTATCAGGCGGGCGGACAGCCTCCCCTCGACGTCATCGATGAACTGCTCGACGAGGACCGCCCGGACGTCGACTACGTCCTCCCCGAGAACGCCGATGAACTCTACGAGACCCTCGGAATCAACCCCAATTCGTGGATCTACTGAACCAGGTCGGCCACGATTGACCCTTGAATGTCCCAGGACAACCGGGGCATCATGAGGCTCCCTCGTGAAAGGAAACGCCATGCAACGCTCTCTTCTTGCCGCAGCGGCCCTCATCACCTTCGTCCTGTCTGGCTGCGGCCCGCAAGACACTGACGAGGACTACCTCCTCGATGACTTCGAGATCGCTATCGGTACGAACCCGGAGTTGGCTGACTCCGATGGCGACGGCTTCACAGACACCGAGGAGTACCTGCAGTACTTCGATCCCATGGATGAAGAGGACTTCCCCTACACCGGTGGCTATCCGCGCCTGCCCATCCCCAACGAGATCGAAGACGAAGGCTGGGATGTCGGAGAGGTGACCCGAGATTGGGATGCCGATGACTCTCAGGATCAGCACGGCGAGACGGTAAACATCCACAAGTTCTACGGCAGCGTGATCGTCCTCGACATTGCCGCTGAGTGGTGCGGTCCCTGCCGCGAGGCGGCGCCAGAGGCGGAGCAGGAATATCAGGACTTCAAAGACCGTGGCTTCGCCGTAGTCAACATCCTCCTCGATGGGCTCAGCCAGGATTCTGAGCCGGAGCTCGACCGCTGGACTGAAGATCTGGGCTTGACCTTCCCGGTCATCGGCGACCACGACCAGAGCATCGCCAGCAACTACGTCCAACAGGGCCAGAGCTTCGGCATCCCTAACTTCACGATCCTCGACCGCAACCTCAACATTCAGGCCCGGCAGATCAACCCGATCGACTGGGAGCTCGTGGGAGAGCTCCTCGACGAGGACCCGCCCGAGGTCGAGTGGCCTCTCCCTGAGAACGCTGAGGAGATCCGAGCCGAGCTGGGCATAACCAAGCTGGAAGTGGACTACATCGTCCCTGGTGAGGGCATCCCCGAGGCCTCAGGTGGCGCAAACATCGGCGGAGGTGGTGGCTCGACGAGCGAAACCACCGACGACACGTCCGGTACCGAAAGCTCTGGCAACGACGCCAGCGAGTCCGTGGCTCCAGGACGCTATGCAGGACCTCCTTTTGGTGGCGCCGGCTCCGGCTGTTCTCTGGCCACCAGCACGCCGAGCACGGGGCTGACCACCCTGCTGGCTCTGCTTTTCATGAGTATCGTCGGCACCCGCCGCAACCACTGAGCTTCTACTGTAGTATCGCCTCCACTGAACGATGGTGGGGCTGATCCGCCTACTTCCCCCGCATATTGGACAAGGCCTATGACACGCGCTGTATCTCTGCCCTGGCTACTACTTCTCCCCCTGACTCTACTGCTGCCCAGTTCGATCACGCTCGCGGACACCCTGCCCCTCACGACTGAGGGCGAGGAAGACGAAGAGGACGAAAAGAGCGAAGAGGAAGACGAAGAGCTTCCGCCGTGGGCGGAGCCCAAGAGCGAAGGCGAGGAGGAGGACAAAGGCGAGGAAGCAGCCACAGAAGACGAAGAGTCCGATACTCCCGCCGACGAAACGGAGCAACCTGCATCGGAAGACGATGAGGAGGATTCTCAATCGGTGCCAGCGCCATCTGCATCCTGGAAAGGTGGCGGAGCGGTAGGCCTGGGCTTCCTGATTGGCACCGACAATGGCCTCAGCCTGAAGCTATGGCCCAGCCGAATGCATGGCGTCCACATCCACATCGCTGCGCCCACACGCCTCAATGCCCTCAGCGTCGGCTTCGCCTATCAGCTTCACCTGGCATCCATCGGTATTCCCGGGTCGAAGGTACACCTGCATCCCAGCATCGGCCCATCCTTTCGCCTACGCGCTTTCATCTACGAGAATGGCGCTTATGTCGACGGTCAAGTGGGAGCCTCGATCGGCATGTCGATCACTGTGTCTCAGGTACCCGCTGAGATCTTCTTTGAGGTCATCCCAGGCTTCGCCTTTGGGATCAACATCCCGGGAGTCGGCCTAGGCTTCGATGTAGGCGGTCACGTTGGCGCACGCTTCTACTTCGGCAAGTAGGCCAGAGTAGGCTCAGAGAATGACCGACTTCGCCCCTCGAGGAATGCCATGACCCATGGATCTACTGTCGACTGCACCAGTTGCACACCTCCGGGCGAGAGCGAGCAGGAGTTCTCAGCCCGCGCCCTGAACACCATGAGCCAGGGTCTCGGTGGCTCTCAGATCCTGCGCATCGCAGGCGAGATAAAGGAGATGCAGGCCCAGGGCCAGAACATCTGCAACCTCACCGTCGGTGACTTCTCACCAGCAGAGTTTCGTATCCCCGAGAGCATGACTGTCGACATTGCTCGGGCGCTTCGCGAGGGCCAGACCAACTACCCACCGGCCATCGGGTTGCCAGAGACCCGCGAAGCCGTGCGCACTCTGTATGAGAGGGAGCTGGGCCTGAAGTACCGCATGGACAGCGTCATCATGGGCAGCGGCGCTCGTCCACCCATCTTCGCCACCGTGGCCCTGGTGGTACAGCCAGGCGACAAGATGCTCTTTGGTATTCCGTCCTGGAACAACCCGTACTATGTGCACCTCGCTGGCGCCGGGGCAGTCGCTCTGGCTACCGACGCAGAGAGCAACTTCCTGCTCACTGCCGAGTTGATCCGGCCGAATCTCGAGGGGGTCACCCTCGTCTGCTTAAACTCCCCCCTGAATCCCTGTGGCACCGCTTACTCCGAAGACCAGCTCGCCGCGATCTGCGATGTCATCCTCGATGAGAATGCGCGGCGCGCGGCGCTCGGGCAGCGTCCCGTGATGGTCATGTACGACCAGGTGTATTGGATGCTCTGCTACGGAGTGACCAAGCACCACACTCCCGTATCTGTGCGGCCCCAGATGGCGCCGTATACGATCTTCGTCGATGCGATCAGCAAGTCCTTTGCCGCCACCGGGTTGCGAGTCGGCTGGGCGGTTGTGCCGCCCGCGCTGACGCCCCGCTTTAAAGCACTGATCGGCCACATGGGAGCCTGGGCACCGCGCCCGGCGCAGCTGGCTACTGCGGCGCTGCTACACAACCCCACCGCAATCCGTGAGTATCACGCCACCATGAAGAGCGACGTCGAGGCCCGACTCAACGCGTTGCACGATGGCTTCTCTGCAATGGCCGCTGCGGGACTCCCCGTATGTTCCATCGCTCCCCAGGGGGCGATCTACCTGTCAGTGCACTTCGATATCCTCGGACGAACACACGCAGGCCATCGCCTTGAGACTGACGAGGACGTACGCTCCTTCCTGCTCAAGGAAGCGGGGCTCGGCATCGTGCCCTTCCAGGCCTTTGGCCTCACCGAGGACACGGGCTGGATGAGATTCTCAGTGGGCGCCGTCTCCTTGCCCGCCATCAGCGCTGGACTTGAGCGGGCTCAAGCCGCTCTTTCGCGACTGGACTGACTACCCCGGACAGAACTCAGTCGCCTCCTCCGTCGGGATCATCGACTCGGGGCGCGTGGACGCTCCCGCTCTTCACATCGTCGCGGTCGTACACCTTGCTATGGCCCTGCTGCATGTCGGCCTCGCCACCCAGGGCCTGGCTGGCCTGCAATCGAGCAGCACGCACGCTCTCGGGCACATCCGTATAGGCGGGGTGGTCATCCAGGGGATAGACAAAGGGTTCCTGACCAGGGAGCGTGATGGAAAAGCTGGTCTCGCCATCGCTCTCAATCACGATGTGCCCATCGGCAACCCGCTGCTGACGTCCCGTATGCAGGTGGGGCCCATCAAAGAGGAAGCCGTCGTCGTTCTTGGTCTGGAAGATGTCGGAACCCATGGGCCGACCAGTCCAGTAGTCCTCCCAGCCGAGCAGCCGTCGCACCGTGTACTCGTTGGGATGCCGGTGACCACGACCACAGGAGATCACCCCTACCTGCGGCATGATTCGCTGCAGGAATGGGTATGAGCTCGACCACTGGCTGCCGTGGTGGTTGACCCGGTAGACCTCTATGGGCCGCAAGTGCGCGAAGGAGGCTGCTTCAATGTTGTGGTACCAGCTACCCCAACTCTCGTGCAGGTATCCACTGAGATCTCCACCAAGGTAGATGTCGAACTTCTTGAAATGAACCACCAACACCGCTGAGAAGTCGTTCTGGCTCGTGGAGTTGATGTCCGACTCGCGGATCACCCGTCCGCGCCCCTCGACCCGCGCGCCGACGGAGAGCACCTCAACCCACGCGCCTTCCCCAAGATCAATCTGACGGTCCGGCCCAAGTTGATCGAAGGCAAGGGTCGAGCGGCGAACCTGGTTCTCATCGACCCAGCGACGATAGGCAGAATCTCCGGCCCCCGCGGCATCGTAGTTAATCCCGGTATCCAGAAGTCGACCTATACGCACATTCAGGGCGTCCCATAGATAGAACAGTCCGGTCCACTCCTTGCCCGTGCTCGAGCCGGTGTGGTCCTTGTGATAGTGCGAGGGGATCAGGTAGTCGACGTTGATGACCGGCCGGCGCGGAGGACCGTCATCGAGATGCTTGCGCAGGTAAGGCTCGATGACATGGCGAGCCTCATTACCCAACTCACCGCTCTCGCCAGCGTCGTAGATGAGCACCTTGCGGTCGCCCTTGGCGTCCTTTGGGCCCTCAATAATGGTCGCATCCCCCTGACCGACATTGAGCACATGTACCCGGAGTGTGTCTGGAGCCGGACCCTTGGCGCGCGCACCGAGGGTGAACAGGGCGAGGGCCCCTATCAAGGCCAGGCTTACTCCCCCGAGAACCACAGCGCGCAGGCCAGTAGCTGAAGCAGGCAGCAAGCTCATCCACTCCTCCGACGACGCAGTGACAGGCCCATGAGCACCAGACAGAGAAGTGCTGCAGCACCCGGCTTCAGAAGAGAACTCGCCGAGCAACGACATCCGGGGCCCGAGGTGGGCAAGTCCACCAGCCCCACGGCGCAGGGTCCTATCTCGCCAGGTGTGCCGTAGTTGTGCTCGCCGTCGCTGGTAAGCAGCGTAGGAATGTCCTGTTGCAAAGAGGCCTCACACCACTGAAAAGGGTCCGCGTTGTCCTGACCCGACGCCAAGGTGGCCGGATCGAACTGCATGGTTCGACCCTTCCGATTGCCGGTGCGGGTCATGTCATAGCCCGCCTGGTCAACGAGCAGTTCACCCGCGGCTCCATCTGGACAGACAAGAGAGAGACTCTCGCGGGTGCTATCGGTGAGTGAGATCGTCGCGTACGTGTACTCACCCTCCACGCAGCCCTCTGGCTCTTCGCTGGCGGGGTCATCGCCGCTGGCAAGACAGCCCTTGCTGAAGACACGCGCCTCACCAGCGAGAAGAACGGGCTGGAGTTGCTCCGTGCCCAGGAAGCTGGCCTGCCTGTTGTCGAGCAGGAGCGCCCCATCGTCACCATATCGGTCTCGTACCAGGGTGCAGCCGCTCAATTCAAAGTCCGTATCACCAGGATTGTAGAGCTCGAACCACTCAGCGTACTGCGGAGCTTCATCCGCGCTGGAGCGGTGCGGTGAGACCATCAACTCCGTGAACACCAATTGGTCCTCCACAGGCCAGGTGCGAACCTG
>CAZEIY010000155.1:0-8751 GCA_964512375.1 uncultured Rickettsiales bacterium
CGCACGGGCTTGTATTCCTTCATGAAGGTATTACTGAGCCGCAGTTCGACCTGGAGGACCTTGGCGACATTCTTATGCCGCTCGACATTGTCCATGTGGAAGCTAGCCAGACGGCGCAGCTTCTCGAGGGGATCAACAAGCCCGCTGATCACTTCCTCCGCCTGCTCGATCATCTCCCCCATCTTCTCTTCGAAGATCGAGATGAGTATGTCGTCCTTGGACTTGAAGTAGTTGTAGATCGTGCCGTCGGCGACCTCGGCCTCGCGCGCGACATCGGAGACGCGACTTCCATGAAAGCCGGTACGCGCGAAGACCTCAACGGCAGCATCAATGATCTGCTGGCGCTTATTGAGCTTGCGTTTCTGGGCAGCAACCGTCACGTGGAACACTCCCTTAGGTCCTTTGGAGACCCCCCTGAATACCGATTCAGTGGGAGCGGAGTGTATGCGTGGGGCGACCGTCGCGCAAGGGAGCGAAGCTCGCTCAGGCAGAGGCCTTGTGCACACTGTCCAGAAAGGCCTTCACCGTCGCCTCGAGACCGTCACCAGGAACCGTTGCCCAGTCGGCCAGGAAGCGATCGTTCCCCTTGTCGGTGAGTGGGTGATAGCACATAGCCTTCATCACGTTGAACGGCATGGTACTGACATGAGAGCCGAGCCTCGATGCCTGGAGAGCATGCGCTGTGTGACGAATGGAGGCTGCAAGCACCTCGGTCTCAAAGTAGTAGGTGTTGAACACGTCGATTATGTCGGCGAGCACTGCAAGGCCATCCTGACCCGTATCATCGATTCGACCGATGAAAGGGCTGACATATGCAGCCCCCGCCTTGGCCGCGAGCAGAGCCTGATTGACACTGAAGATCAGGGTCATGTTCACCGGAGTACCTTCGTCAGCAAGGACACGACAGGCGGCGAGACCCGCATGCGACATCGGCAACTTGATGACTACGTGTTCACTGATCCGCTTGAGCAGGGCAGCCTCACGGAGCATGCCCTCTGTGTCCTGAGCGACCACTTCGGCAGAGACCGGACCCTTGACGATATCGCAGATGGTGGCGACAGCCTCGGCGAAGTTGCGGCCTTCCTTCGCGATGAGCGAAGGGTTCGTAGTGCAGCCATCGAGCACGCCCCAAGAGGCCGCCTCGCGGATTTCGTCGATGTTCGCGGTGTCAATAAAGAGCTTCATGATCCCCCTCGGGGTGAGCGGTTCGCTGGGACCCGGGGAGTAGCAGAGCCACCCTCCCCTGTAAAGCGAAAGGATGGCTTGTGTCCGCCGGTACGCGTCACTGGCCTCAGGTCTCCAGGCGCCACGCCGCGGCCAGCGAGAAAGGCACGAATTGCCCGTGAGAGAGAGCGATACTCAGCGGCCTTGTCGGGGCGTGAGAGATCCGAATACAAGCTCTCAAGAGCATCTGCGGCAGGATAAAAGTACGGGGCGACGCGCAGCGCCTCCTGAAAGTATCTCTCAGACCACGGTGCCGAGAGAGATTCGCTACGCCTGGAAGCTGTTCCCGCTCGTAGATGGCGTCCAGCCTCCAGAGTCGCATAGAGAAGATCTGCTGGGACCGGACCGGACTCGTCCGAAGAGCCTCCTCCCTTGGACAGGGGGTCCCCGAACATACTCGTGAAGAGAGCTCGGCTCCACAACGGGAGAGGCTCCCACGAACGACGGGTGGTTGCCTGGACGCCCTCGTCGAGCACCGCAAACACTCGAAACCAACGGTTCTCGAAGCGCAGCTCGAAATGCTTGAGGTCATCCGGCGCAAATTGCATCTGAGCAAGGACGCTCTCTTCGGGCCAGTCGATGGCTGCCGCAACGTAGCGCTGACTCATCTGAGGATCGGTACGCAAGAGGTGGTGCGCCTCGTGGATGTACCACTTCGCGCCTAGCTGCCTCGCCAGACCCCAGAGTTCCTCCTCGGTACCGAAGCGCGCCTCGGTGACCCGGCGAAAGCGCTCGGGTAGCTCGCCCTCAAAAAAGCAGTGCAGTGCTGTCGGTCGATCCAGGTACGTGAGCAGGAAAGGACTGATCACAAAAGAAGCGAGGAGAGTCTCGTCCTCACTGGTCTCCGCGCTGAGGAAACCTGCGAGCTCATTGAACGAGTCGGTCGAGAACACCACGACAGGATCTGAGAGAGTCGCAGGACCGTCTTCGACCAACGTTTGCAGGCCAGGCAAGATGCCAAGTGACTGCAGCAAACCAGCGATCAGCAAAGCAACCACGCCCGTCCGACAGGGAGTCCTATAGCGGCGTACCGCAGCGAATCCGATGCTTGTGAGCAGGACCAACGCGATTGCGGCGAACAGCTGTAGCTTTCGAAACAGGAGGTAGACCCCTACGAACGAGAGCGAGAGCCAGAGGACAAAATGAGATGCGAGAGGCGGGAGGTGCTCGAGAGGGCCCAGCCCCTGAATTAACTTGGTCGGCAGCGGGCTCGGCACCCGGTCGCTCTCGACAAACGTCTTCCAGCTGGCAGGTCTGAACCAACGAGAGAGCACCAGAGCACCAGGCAGCGCGGCCAGGAGCAGAGGCGGCCAGTCCCGCAGCAGACGAGCAATCGTTGGGCTCTGATAGTTGCCGGTCCAGTAGTGACGAGCGTGGAAGGACAGAAGCCCGGGGTCTTCTGGTTTCGCGCCAAGGAAACGGAGGCGAGCATAGATCGTCTCCCAGGCATGGTCGTATCCGTGCTCAACCGGAAGCCCCCAACGCAGCGCTGCAAAGATAAGCAAGCTGACCGGTGCCCAGACCCAAGGCTTGACCGCAGGCATGAACCGACCGAGCAGCAGAGTCACCAGCACAGCAAGGGCGGCGAGAAGCGAACTACTGCTGAGAAAGCGATCGAACTGCAAGCTGTAGGGCAGTAAAGCCGCCAGGGCGCTAGGACCGATAAGGCTCAACAGGCCAATAGCGAGCACGCCCGGCCGAGCGCGCCGCAACCACTGGGCCGATGCGATGAAGGCGACCAACATCAAGACATAGAACGTGATGACCTTCCAGCACAGCAGCGCACCCGCGAGAAAGGTTCCCGAAACCAGCGCCATAAGAAATTTCGGCCGCAGCGACCACAAGGCGAGAAAACCGAGGTGCCAGAGCAGGAGCGGCACGGCCAGATCCTCTCGGAGGAGGGCCTGACCGGTTCCTCGCTCAACCACCACCAAAGCAGTCCCGTAGGCGAAAGCACCCAATAGAGTCGCATCACGGCGCCTGGTCACGGCAAAGCAGAGCAGAGCAATAGGAAGGAGCGATGATGCAGAGACGAGACGAGTCACCAGCCTGGTGAAAGCGGCGATGTCCGTCCCCGGCTCGGCGTACGTCAGATAGAGGTTCCCATACAACAACTCCTGGAAGATCGTGTCCGACCAGGGCGGATAGCCATCGGGAGCCTGCATCCTCTTGTCGAGGGTCGGAATGGCGTAGCCTTCGGCAATGTCCCGCACGTACCGAAAGCGCTGTGCGGACTCCATCCAGTAGGTTGCCCTGTCATTGCCCACCGTCTCAAGGAAGCGGTATTGCTTGAGGCCCACCGAGCCCACAAAGATGGTGACGAGCACAACGATGAAGACCGCCAACAGCGCAACCTCTCGAGCGGGATCTCGCCGCCACGCCTCAAGCAAGCGCGCACGACGACGCTCGATCTGAGCTCGAATATGCGGCGACAGCGCTGGTCCGCCAGGCTTATATCCCCAGTCGTCAGCCATGCTCACCTCCACTGCTGCTCAGTGGAGAGCGGGGACCAGTCAGCGGAGTAGATAGCTGCACCTGTCGTCCCAGACTGTAGAGACGCTCGCTAATCAGCGCAGCGCCTGGATGGAGAGGGGCTTGCTCGAGAACCTGCTGAACATCTCTCTGGGCACCATCGAGGTCACCAGAGAGGAGACGCGCGCTGCTTCGAAACACCCGGAGATCCAGCGCCGCCTCACCCTGCGCGACCGCCAACTCGGAGTTGAGCAACAGCTCAGCAGCGTGATCCTCACCTCGAGAAAATGCTCCCAGCCAAGGCCCCTGTCCCCTCTTCACCAGCGAATCGACCTGCGCGACTCCCTCGACACCCTTCGCATGGCGATACCTCGCGAGGTAGATGATGTCGCCAGTATCGGGCTGCAGACCAGCGCCCCGGTCAAGGGCCTTCGATGCCCGCTCCGAGAGACCCCGACTAGAATAGAAGCCAGCCCGAGCCCTGAAGCGACGAGCAAGAACGCCATGGGCAGTCTCATCGTCTCTGTAGCCCTCCGATGCCGCAAGTGGCGCGAACACCTCAGCCCAGAGTTCCTCTTCCAATTGAAGTGGCGGCCCCGGCACGCCCGAAGCGACCGGCCCCGCGTCCCTGGAAATGCGATAGAGCAAGCCCTCAGCGCGCTTCGCCAGCTCCAGTTCCGGTGGCAGGAAGGCGTCGTTCACCAGCAAGGGTCGGATTCGAAGGGAGCGGGCTAGCAAGCGGAGCTGGTGCTCCTGTCGTACTCGCGCCGGGATCGCAGCAAGCCCATGCTGCTGGTCATTCAGGTCCCTCGATGCCGGGAAGACATCCCGAGAGACAAGCGTCTCGAAGACGTGCTCGTCCAGCTGCAACAGGGGCAGAACCTGTAGGTCAGCCCGGCGACCTTCCCAGTAGCGCTGATACATGGCGGGATAGAGCCAGGAATCCCCAGACAGTGCGAGCACACCCCCTTGAGGACTGCCGTCAAGGAGCGCGTTGGCCACCCGAGCAGGCGCCTCTCGCCTCGAATGGTCAGCATTCTGGATGCTGCTGAGGGCTGGCCCGAACAAGAGAGCGAGACAGAACAGTCCCATCGGAACCTTCGAGAACGTGGGGATACGCTGCCGAGCAGCCCCCACCAAAGCTGCCATTCCAAGGGCCGACGCACAGCACAGCACGGCGAGCGGCATCAACAGATAGCCCCATAGATCAGGGTTGTCCTCGACGAAGAGTCCCTGCAGCAAAGTAGGAGCAGAGCCAACAACGACGATGAGGAGTCCCGCCAGAGCGATGGGACGGGAGCGGCGCAGACACAGCCCCGTGCCCGCCAAGGCGAAGAGCAGTGTAAGGGGACCCAGACTCTGGAGAGCAAGGTCGAGATGAGCGACGGCATTCTCCACCAGTTGCCCGTCCGCGAGGCCAAAGGAGCGGCGATAGGGGCTGGCCGGCCACCAGCTCCTCCACTGGCCGCCGGCAGTGACCACCCAGAGAAACCGCTCCAGATCCTGCGGATGACCAAAGTCCAGGATGGGAGAGCGCAATGAGCGCAGTGGCAACCACAGGTACTGCAGCAACCCGGGAACCAGTAGTATCAGCGCAACACCCACACCGCGCATGAAGACGATGCGGCCTCGATGCCAGGCAAGCACTGCGAGACCCGGGACAGCCACAACCAGCACCGCGTAGTGCACCGCGCCGGCCACACAGAGAGCCAAGACGGCGAGCGCCGGTCCCCGACCACGTAGGAGCACGAGAGCGGCGACGGCGCTGAGCAAGAGTGCAATGGACGGTGCGTACAGCTCTGGCCGGACGGCCTGTGTGACCGCAGCAGGCGCAAGAGCAAGCAACCCGCCTGCCAGAATCGGTGCAATCTGACGGGCGGGTGAGGCGGGCATCAGATCAGAGGCGAGGCGGGCAGCGATAGCGGCCAGCAGCCCGGCTGCGAGAGCCAGGCTGGCAGCACTGAGGACCGTCAAGCGGAAGGCAAGATCGCCTATCGGTAACAAGCCCGCCAGGGCGGCAACGACCAGGTAGGCTGGCTGGCCTGGAGGATGAGCCACCCCCAGAGTCCCTGCAGCCAGAGCCAGCTCGCCGCTATCGAACCAGCACAAGCCGGGAGCGGCCAGCGCCATCGAGAACGTAAAGCTGAGCGCTGCAATCAGCAGGGGGGGCAGCACCTTCACCTCCGCTGCTCCCCGCCGGGGCCCCAGCCAAGGTCATGGATCGCCGAGTAGTAGCTACGAAGCAGGTTGGCATGGACATCCCCTGTGAACGCAGGATGCGCCATCTCGGCAAAAAGAGAGCGGCGAATCGCACCCAGATAGTTGCGCTCTGGCGAGGGCGGCACAAAGCGAGCTGCCCCCGGCACTGCCTCGACCAGTCCGTGACGCACGAGAGTTCGACCCTCCTCGGAGTTGAGGTCACTCTCACGTGTCTCAATGAAGAAGGGACGAGCCTCCCCCGACGCGCGATGCACCGTCAAAGGCCGGTCGCGGAGACTCTCGCTCCATGGAAGAGTTGTGCCGCCGATCTTCGTGCCTGGCTGCGGGGCGGGGCCCAACAAGCGGTTGCGTTCATGAGGATGGCCCAGGAGCACCCGGTTCACCACCACAAGATCGGTGCGACGCCGCTCCACCCCCTGTAGATAGGTCCACAAGAACGCGGTGTCGTTCCCCGAGGTAAGCAAGATACTTCCAGCAGGTAGCGCAGCGGCCTGGGAAGTCGCGAATCGGCTAGGGAGGTGGTTGCCGGTACGCCCCGCCTGGTTGCCATCGAAGCCCTGGCTCAACACCGCGAACAGCAGTAGCAGCGCCAGAGCACCCCGCAACAGCAGGCTTCGATGACTCGACAATCCCCCGATCAGTGCCATCGCAGCGAGGGGGGCGACCGCGACACAGCCGACCAGAAGATAGCCGAGCACGTCAGGATTGTTGGCATACAGCTTGTTCTGTGGGGCCATCGTCATCAGGTTGCCGAACAACCACAGTGGCAGAGCCACCACCAGCGCTCGGACAATGGATCGCCTATGCCAGGTCAGGGCAGCGGCTGCCGCGAGGACCAACAACAGCGGCATTCCAGCGCGCATCCATTCCCGAAACAACAGAGCGAGATTCTCCGCCAGAGCCGAGTCCGCGGTTCCAAAGTTTGCTGCGAAGTTGCGAGCCAGGAGGACATCGGCGAAGGCGCCTGGCGAGTCGGGTACGCCCCAGGCTCGATGGGGAATGGCCCCGGCACGAAGCGGTAGCCAGGCCACCACGGCAAAGCTCCACCCACAGGCAGCCACCGCAACGGAGAGGTCTCTAGTCGTGCACTTCGAGCGCAACACGCGAGCAACCGCCAGGGCTGGCAGCGCCGCCACCGTCAGCAAGGGGTGGACCGCTGCTCCCAAGCCAACCAAAAGTCCCACCGCAGCGCTTGAGCGCAGCCCCCTCAGCACAACCGCACAAGCCAGCGCGGCAACAAGCAACAGAGCCGTCAGGGAGTAGAGCTCCGCACGGACGCCCTGCAGCTGCGCCGCGAATCCCAGGAGCACCAACAGTGGTGCGACCACTCCCGACGACAGAGAGGTCGACACCGAAAAGCCAGCCTCCCGCATGCCATCCCGAGCCAGTACAAACAGGGGCAGAGCGCAGAAGGCCAACGCCAGCGCCGAAAGCAAATTGAGACGGAAGGCAATGTCACCGATCGGCAGCAGTTGAGCTAGCCGAGCGAGAGCCAGATACGCCGGCTCACCGGGGGGATGGGCAATTCCTAAATACCAGGCGGCGGTCACCAGCGAGCCCGAGTCCTGCCATGACACCGAGGGCGCACAATGCCAGACAGCCAGGGCAAAGAGGGCGCCCACGAGGATCAGTTCCTCTCGCGGAATCCATCGAAGAGCATCTGGCTCAGTGGTGGCCCGCATCACTACCCTGAGCGCCGTGGCTACCACGACCAATGGTGCCCAGGCCCGTATCGCGCACAATGGCCGTGAACACCGATACATACGCACTTGAGATCAAGGCGCCAGGTTTCGCATCAGCGCCTTCGTCCCAGCGCCAACGACCACCTAGAGGATCGGCCGGGAGCTCTAATCCCAGGACTGAGAGATCCTGAGGGGTGCTGGGCAGCCCACCTTCTTGCAGAAGGTACTGCTCGACCATCGCAGTAGCGTCACGCAGCGCGATGAGATACCGGGTCTCAAGAATCTTGACCTCGACAGCGGTGCGAGAAGCCGAAGGGGGCAGTTGACGGTGTTCCTCGAGAAGGAAGGTCAAGCCCAGTTCCAGTTGTTCGGTCTCTGAGTAGAGCGATGCGGCCAGGTTGGCGAGATAGTGAGGAGGCTTTCGCCGGGCATCGAGCAGCGACGAAGCGAGATCGCCTCGAGCACGAGCTTCCTCAATGGCACTCTCGGTCGCTCGCGCGGACCGCGCGGCCTGCTCCATATACAGAGCCGCCGACTCGCGATCGTCCTTGTACAGAAAGTAGTTCATCGCGATAGCAAACGGGAAGTACCACTCGTTCGGTAGAGCCTCGTGCCCCTTCTGGAAGATCAGGTTGCTCTGGTCGACCAGGAGGCCGTCCAACCTCAACATCGTGCCACCGTACTTGTATGCAGCGCGGAACTGGGGGTCCAGATCCGTTGCCAGGTTGATCATGTGATAGAGCCACAATTGCCACTGCTCATCTGTGCCATAGCCTTCACCGAACATGGCCGTAGCCCGCACCCAGAGCAAATCCGCGGCCAACATCTCATAGCCAAACGTCGCGAACTGCAGGAATTCGCCCGAGGGCAGGTAGAGGAGTTCCTCAGTCAGGCCATTGCGCGGAGCCCAGGCATCGGTATGCCGATGCCCTGAGTGGATGAAGCCCACAAGGAGAACGACCGCCAACGCAATGGAGAGGACACGGTGAAGAAAAGTCACGACCTGAGGAGTCTAACCCGGACCGAGGGAAGGGTTGCCGAGGCATCCCGCGGAGCCCAAGCAAATCAGCCCCGACGAGCGGGGCTGATTAATAGTTCGCTTTGGAGCGGGACACGGGATTTGAACCCGCGACCCCCGCCTTGGCAAGGCGAT
>CAZEIY010000156.1:0-8723 GCA_964512375.1 uncultured Rickettsiales bacterium
ACTAGTCCCTTTGCACCCACTCTGGATGAAAAGACTCCCGGCCCCCTCTCCCCCACTGGCGGTCGCGCTGGCCGAAAGAAGAAGGCGAAAAAGGGCCGCGGAGGACTCGTCGTGGGACTCGTCATCTCTCTGGGCGTGGTTGCTGCGCTGATTGTATGGCTACTTGGAGAGCTCGCCGGTCCGCCAACTGAGACCGTCGAGCAGATCGAGAAGCAGGAGCCAGCAGCGGCTCAGACTGCTCCTGCGCGCCTCTCGGATGACCTGAAGATTGCGCCGTTCCCCGGAGCGCCCGAGGGAGCCGATGATCCTGTTGCCACTCTCATCGAACAGTTCAAGAATCTCTCAGCAGGTACCCCGGCGGATCTGGCGACAGCTGAGCACGTGAGTTCCGTTCGGGAGTGGGTGGCAGAACTCAAGCCCCTCTGCTCTGACGGACGCTGGGACGCCTGTGCCGCCCAATCAAGGCTCAGCCTGGCGTTGCATCGAGCTTGTCAGAGTGGTGGTTGCGAACCGGGTGCGGCAGACGGAGCAATCGGTGACGCCATCAGCGGACTCAGCGAGGCTTTTGCTCACGTCAAGAGTGTTGAAGACCCGGCGCTCCTGAAAGCAGGCAAGAACCGACTCATACTCCAGGTCGTACGCGTAGCTGGCACCGACTGGGAACTGCTAAAGCAGCAACTCCCCAAGTTGAGCAAAGTAGCTCAGCGACTCTGCGGTTCAGAGACATACAAGAGTCAGCCTGACTGCAGCGACGCAACCGCCGCTGGCCCCTGAAACAGCAGGACCAACCCCGTTCGCAGGACGAGCAAGTCGAGGGGGGTCTCATCAGTCTTGGGAAGAGACAACCCTGAGTTGAACGCGCGCGCTCCAGTTGGCCTGGCTTCGCAGGAACAAGGCGAGGACCGCACCTCCCTCTTCCAGACCATCGGGTGGAGTCAGGGGTACAGGCTCCGACTTGACCTTCTGATAGTCCTTCCAGCCTTCCAAGAGCTTGAGGCGCTGTTCACCATCTCCCCTCGCCGCCATCCACTCCTCCTCTGAGAGCCACTGAGAAGACCACTCAAAAGAAGCCCCGTCTCCAGGGTTAAGTGAGAGTTCCACACGAGCCCCCTCTGCGACTGGGCCCGTTGGGAGACGGAGAGCCACTGCTGCGCCGTACGGTGCTGAACTTGCCTTGAGGGAAGCACCCCTTCCCCCATCGCTGGGTTCGGGTACGGACACAAATCCATCAGCCAGGAGCCAGGCTCGTGCAGGCAGCTTCTTGTGCAGTTCGCGACCAAGGGCTGGGATCTTGGCTGCCGCCCAGCTCAAAAACTCTTCGGGTTCTGGATTGCCGCCATACTCCTTGTTCCGCATCCGCTGAGACCAGACCTCGAGTACGTCATCGCCGCTCGAAGCAAACGTCGAAGTCCACAGTGAACGGTCGGCTGATCCGAGCAGTCCTGCCTCCACCCAGCGCGTCCAGTCCGCCACCACGGCCCCCCTGGCGGTGACGTTGCCACCCAACAACAGCCGCGCCCAGGCCCTGGCGAGAGAGGCCTCCTCACCTCGACGCTCATCAACCACAAGGGAGAAGGCGGCCGCCCCAGCGCCGCCATCGAGGACTCCCACCGGCTGGGTAGACAGGTACACGAGGACTTCTTCGGGGAGACCCTCGGGGAGCGCCATGATTCCCTGAAAGCGACTGAAGGCCGCGAGCACTTCATGAGCGCGGGCTATCCCCACATCCGTCGCCATGCCAGCCACGCGAAGCCGGGTACTTGTGCCCTCGAGTTCACCCAGCGTCGCGCCATAGACCTGCGCTCCTCGCGGAAACGGCTTGAACACTGCAGTTACATCTCCGCGAGACACCGAGTACAGCGCGAAGCTGGCGCTTCCCTCCCCCGCCTGTCGTGCGGTCGGCACCCAGCGGACCAGCTTTTCGGCTCTCTCGACGGTGAGTCCTTCTTCACTGGGAAGGGGCCTGATTCCGAACTGGCCCTCAAACTTGCCAGCCTCCTCCCACGCCCACTCCTGTGGCAGTCCCTCCACGCCGCGAACTCTGGGCGGCACCTCGACCTCGGACTCGCTGAGGTCGGGATAAAGGCGTGCCGTGTCTGCAGTTGCCTCACTGCGTTCCTCTATGGGCAGGTCCTCCACACTCCAGGTAACCACTCGAAGGCTGCGTCCGTGCGGGACCGCGCGAGCAGGGCTCAGGGTGCCATCGGCCGCCGCTCGAGCGATCTTCCACTTCGAGCCGCTCTCGCTCCGCCGACTCTCCCCATCCGCCTGGAGAAGCGGCTCATCCCCGACATGAACCAGCAGAACTCCATCATCGAGAGTGACCTTCAGGTCTCGGTTCGCAGCACGGGCTGCAAATAGCGTCAGGGCATCCTCAAGGGGATCGGCCGGATGACGTTTCTTGCCCGCATGAAATCGGTCCTTGAGCGTGCATGGCAACGAGCACACACCCCACTGCCGAGCAGTTCCCGCCTCTCTCTGGCTGCCCCAGGACATCGACCACTGAACCAGGAGCAACTGTTCCGCCGAAGCAGCCCGACCAGCGAGCCAGTCCGCAAGCACGCCAGCAACCTCTTCGCTCGCACCGTCATCACGGAGTTGCTCTGGGGAAGGACGAGACAGGGGCGCTAGAGCGAGGTTGCGGTGAAGTGGGCTCCAGGCAGGACCGGGAGGTGCCTTCACCACCTCGTCGAGGACGAGGTAATACAGCCGTCCAGGCTCAGGCGGCGGCGGGGGCGGTGCTGGCGTTGGCGCGGGGGTCACCTCAACCACAGGCTCAGCCAGTTCTTCGTCGCCGCACGCCGCAAGGTTCAGGTGAAGCACGGCGACAAACAGTGAGAGCAGAGACCGGGAGCTCGGCAAAGCGAGGCCGGGGGCGGATTTCAAGCGCATGGGCACAACCTCTCTGAGATAGGAAGGCAGCCGGTGTCCTCTCAGCCCCGCCGCCACGAGTCAAGAGTACACCGACACCAGCCGTGTCGTTGCCCACGAGGACAAGCAGCGTTATACAAGGTGCCAGGAGCACGGTTCGTCATCAGGGAACCGTGCTCCTGGCACCCTGATGCCCCGCATAACCGGCAAGAAGAAAGGGAAGCACATGACCTCTGGAGCCCTCGCAGCGGCTGTTGCAGGAATCGACCGGTCCCTGGACCTGCTGGAAGAAATCGAACGACTGCGCAAGGAACGCAACGCCGTGATCCTCGCCCACTACTACCAGGACGGGGAGATCCAGGACCTCGCCGACTTCCTGGGCGACTCGCTCCAACTCAGTCAGGCGGCCCGCGACACCGACGCAGATGTGATCGTCTTTTGTGGTGTCCACTTCATGGCGGAGACCGCCAAGATTCTGAACCCCGACAAGATCGTGGTCCTGCCCGACATGGCCGCTGGCTGCAGCCTGGCTGACTCGTGCCCGGCCGACGCCCTTGCCCGCTTCAAGGAGCTCCACCCCGACCACGCCGTGGTCTCCTACATCAATTGTTCTGCGGCGGTAAAGGCTCTCTCAGATGTGATCTGCACCTCAAGTAACGCACAGCGAGTGGTGGAATCCCTGCCCGCAGATCAGCCCATCCTGTTCGCTCCGGACCGCAACCTCGGCGCCTGGCTGCAGCAACAGTGTGATCGAGACATGCTCTTGTGGCAGGGCACCTGTGTTGTCCACGAGACCTTCTCAGAACGAAAGCTGGTTGGCCTCAAAGTCACGCACCCCGGTGCCAGGGTGATCGCCCATCCTGAGTGCGAGCCCGCCATCTTGCGACATGCCGACCATGTCGGATCGACCTCATCCCTGCTGCGCTTCAGCCAGGAGGACCCTGCAACAGAGTTCATTGTCGCCACTGAAGCGGGGATTCTGCATCAAATGGAAAAGCTCAGCCCCACGAAGAGCTTCATCCCTCTGCCGCCCGAGGCAGGCTGCGCATGCAACAACTGCCCCTACATGAAGCTCAACACGCTCGAGAAGCTGTACCTGTGCCTGCGTGACCTCGAGCCCCGTATTGAGATGACCGAGGATCTGCGTCAGGCAGCCCTGGCCCCTATCGAACGCATGCTTGCCCTGAGCTGAGGCACCGGTCGCGAGACGGGCGAAGGGCTACGAGTCGACTCCCAGATCTGCTCGGCGTTCCTCGCCGCTCCGCCTGCCCACCGTCGCTATGGCGAGCAGCGAAACACAGACAAGCCAGGGCAAGGTGGGCTGACGCAAGCTCGTTGCGCCAACGCTGAAGGCCACAGGCAGAGTCCAGGCGAGGATGGCCAACAATAGGAAGCGCACGTGCTGAATTCGATAGGCGCTGACCGCTGCAAAAGCCAGTCCGACCAACAAGCCCAGATGGACAGGAGGAAGAATCAAGGCGACGACCAACTGCCAGAGGCGAGAACTTCCCACGCCATCGCGCCCACCCGACTGCAGCGCGTCGGGCAAGCTGCGATCCGGCACCCAGGTCTGGATAACTCGATAGACGACCCGTCGGAGTGCAGCGGTCGGATTCTCCTTGAAGGTCACCATCGCGATCGTCGTGGCTGAGCGGGCCTCGCACCGCAGGCGCTGACGAGTCCAGTGCTCTCCACACTTGTCCTCGATAGCGCCGCGGAATGCGACCAACGCCTCTGGATTCCCTAGCAGGGAGCCCTGACCGACGCCCACAATCGGATTGTTCCCCAAGGCGACGCGAGTAGGTACATCCAGACTCAACGGGGTCCACATCCCTAACCACAAGCTGGTAACCAGCATCGCCGGAAGCCACAGCGCTACGGCAGGGCCGACACAACGAGCAGTAGCTCCTCTCGGACTCATCGCTGCGACCACTGCAAGCAGAGCGAGTCCGCCAGATGCGAGCCAGGGAAGCGGCGCTAGAATCAGACCGACCCGCCACTGAGACTGCGAGTCCCTGGGTTCGTCAAACAATGTCGACATCTGCCAGGCAAGCAGCACGCAGAGCAGCGTGCATAGGGCCACCGGAGATACCTGCTGCTCGAAATACAACATCGAGGGATGCAGCCAGACGACCAGGGCGCCGCCGAGCGCAAGAACCGCAGACAGCTGGCGAAGCAGAAGCAAATAAACCACAAGACCAGAGCAAAGACCCGCGAGGGCCTGCAAGACAGCGAGGGCGCTGCCCGGTTCGCCGAAGAGTACCGTAGCGATCGAGACAAGCAGGCTATAGCCAGGGGCATGCCAGAACAGAGCAAAGAGAGGATTGTCAGGGCTGGTCGATGCCTGTGTACTCGCCAGCCAACTCCGTACGACCTCAGCGTTGGAGAGGAACTCCACACCCCCAACGCTGGACACTCGGTCGGGTGAGAGAGCAAAGCCGATGACGCGAGCCGCTAGCGCCAGTGCGAGAGCTACTCCCAGTGGACGCGACCGGAGAGACTCGGGAAGCGTCATTGTTCACCTCCCTGAGCAAAGACGAGACGCCAATCCGGCTCATCTCCCATCCAACAACGCAGCTCAAGTTCGTAGACGGCGTCCGGGCCGATAGAGAACAACACGACCTCCCCCTCTGAACTGGCGCTGTCCTCATCGGCAAGGAGCTCCCCTGCCGGGTTGTAGAATCGCAAATCAACGTCGCCTCCACGCACCATGAGGCGCAGGTCGATCTGTTGAGGCGCTTCCACCGAAAACGCGAAGCGGTCGACATCAGCGCCCTCAAAGCTACCGTGCTCACCACAGTCAGACATCGTGCCACCCAGGACAAAACCGGGGGTGATCGCACCAAGATCCTGCGAGTCCACGTCATTCGGCTCTTCTTCCAGCAAGTCCGGCTGTGGCAACTCATCCACAGACCCGCTCGGCGTTGGAACAGAAGCAGTACACCCGGCCAACGCGCAGGCCGCACACACCCAGAGGAAGCAGCGGGATACTTCCGTCAACGGAACCAACGGATTCGGAGGCGAGCGACGAAGTCGCGCACCGACTTGGCTAGAAACTGCCCGATGAGCGCTGGCGTGAAGTCAGCCCACCAATCGATGAGTCCGCCACTGAGATTGATCACTTTGCGCTTGTCCGTCCGGTGGTCAGAGACCGTGCGCGGCTTGAACACAGCAGGCGAGGTGACCAGTGAGATGTGGTTAACGAGGTGCCCCCTCGGCAGTACCTCGACCCGCACAGGCACTCCGAGCCGGTCACTCAAGCGCTTCGCGCCGAGTTCGTGATCCACCTCGCCCGGCTTGCGCGCCTCGATCCGCACGAGAAAACCCTTGTCAGTGATGACCACAAAGAACACGTTCGAAGCAAACTCCCGGGTCCACTGGAGGATCTCTTCTTCGAGGTCAAAGTTGGTAACTGGTACCCCACCAAAACTCATCAGGGCCCCCGCTCGCCCAAGAACCTCGATGGCCCGAGCGGACTCGCCGCAGGGGCAGACGCCCTCTCGCACGCGAACCAGATCGTCGGTGTAGTAGCGGACCATTGGCTGCGCCTCACGGCCCAGCGTGGTGGCGACCAGAACGCCTGTCGGTGCCTCGCCGGACACGGCCTCATGCGTCTCGGGGTCGACCACCTCGAACAAAAAGAAGTGTTCGTGCAGGTGAAGGTGACCCTCGCTGCACGACGTGGCGAAGGGGCCTCCCTCGGTGCTGCCGTAGAGGTTGTTCACGGTACAACCCCAGTCATCCTGCATCGAAGTACGCCAGGACGGCGTCAGAATCCGACCCGCAAAAGCAAACGCCTCAAGATCGGGGAACTGCTCATGGGGGTCGATACCCAGTTCGATAGCGGTCTCCTTGAGCAGAATCGCCTCGAGCGGCATCGCTGTGACGACATTGACTCGACGCTGCCCGAGCAGACGGAGCACACGCGTGTAGCCGACGTTGAAGGTGAGATTCGAGGTGGGAATGAGGATGCCACCCTTGAGCCGAACCGCGGTCTCAACCAACTGCGCCGGCACCGGGAAGGCGTATGGGTAGCGATTCATCACCGTCTTGCCGGGACCGAACTCGCGAAGCCAACGGCTGATCACGTCGATCTCCACCTCAATGTCATCGAGGCTGTACCAGCCCGGCACGGGCACCCCCGTGGTGCCGAACGACTCGTGAAAGTGCCAGACCCGTTCCGGTGGACAGGCCAGAAAAGCCTCAGCAGGGTGCTCCTTAAGGTCGGACTTGAAGGTAAGAGGAAGTGACCTCAGGTCATCAAGGCTGCCCACCGAAAGCCCCTCAAGTCTCCTGCTGTAGAAAGGAGCCTGACGAGCCTGCTCAATGGTGTACTGCAAACGCTCAAGACGAGCAGCGTCATCGAAGGCGAGCCGCTCCCGAGCGACGGCCGAAAAGCTGGCAGATTCCATTTCGCTCGAGATCCTCGAGACCTGGAGTTCAGCCACTCGAGGCTACCGAGCGAGGCAGTGCCGACACCTCAGCCACCGCGGGCTCCAGCCGCTCAAGAAGGCGGCTGCGCAGTAGCTCAGGGATGCTCACCGGCTCGAAGTCGTCGAGGCTGACCGTCGCCGTGACCAGCGTTGCAAGCACCCGAATCTCGCGAGCGCCCTCTGCGCGCACCTTGTAGGTGCATGTAAACGAGCGATCGCCTACTCGAGTGACCGTCAGTTCAATGTCCAGAAGCTCGCCGAAGCGGCAGGGTTTTCGGTAATCACACTCGGTGTGTACGGTGGGAAAACCTATTCGACGGTCCTCAAGAACCCAATGGTAGGGCATGCCCAACTGCTCATCGAACCAATCCTCAAACACGCCGTGGAAGCGATCGAGAAAGCGAGGGAAATACATCACTCCCGCCGGATCTGTGTCACTAAATCGCACCTTGACCGTCTTCTTAAAACCCACAGCAGACACCCTCTACACCCCGGCGGCCAGCACACATTCTGCACGATAGTGACCAGAGATTCGATCGGATGATAATCAGGCCCCCTCCCAGGCTCAAGGACACCGACTTCTTTACACGTTCACTGGAACTGCTATTGACGACGCAAATCTCGTCTCCTATAAGGCGCGCGTCCGTGGTGTGTCTACTCATCTTCGAAAGATACGCCTAGTAGTCCGGACATGGAGTCGTCGTGGACATCTCGCTCGATCTCATAGCTCTGCAGACCATTCCCTTCCTGGTCGTAATTGCAGGCCTCCACTTGATCATCTTCAAGCCGATGCTCGCCATGCTCGCCGAGCGCGAGAAGAACATCCACGGCTACCGCAAGGAAGCCGAGTTGATGCAGGAAGAAGTCGACTCGAAAATGGCTGAACTGGAAGAGCAACTCGCTGAGGCGCGGGTAGAGGCGATGGCCGAGCGCGGCCGACTGCGTCAGGAATCTCTGGCCATGGAGCAGGAAACCCTGCAGGCCGCCCGCACCCGCGCGGAAGCTTACCTCGAGGAAGCTCGAGCAACCCTAGCCGGTGAACGGGTCGCGGCTACCGAGCAGCTCAAGGAGACCGCCGGCGCGCTCAGTCAGCAGATCGCCAGTTCCGTGCTCGGACGCCCCTTGGAGGACAACTGATGTCTCCTCGAACTGTGCTCCGCAGCGTCTCTCTTGCTGGCGCCATTTTTCTCGCCCTGAGCGGCAGTGCCCTCGCCGAGGGAGGCGGGGCAAGCGGCGCTGACATCGGTGGCATCCTTCGACACCTTCTCAACCTCACCGTCCTGCTCGTATTCCTCGGTTGGGTGCTACGCCGGCCCATGGGTGACTTCCTACAGAGTCGGCGCTTTGAGGTGAAGGAAGCTCTGGACGAGAGCTGGAACGCCAAGACCAGGGCGGAAGAGCACTACCAGGAAATCGAAG
>CAZEIY010000157.1:0-8699 GCA_964512375.1 uncultured Rickettsiales bacterium
TGCCCGAGCCCATCATCGCACCCATCGAGATGCAGAAAACGGACACAAGGCCGAGCTTTCTGTCGAGTTGTTTGGTGGTTGCTGGCATCAGAGTGGGAGGCGCAGAGGTTTGTTCGCGAGTTCCCCCTGAATACCTCAGGAGGAACCTGTAAATGTTGGAAATGTCGTTTGCGTGGGACTAGGTCCCGCGCGCAGCATAACTCGGATCAGCGCCGCAATGTGTCACTGTGGATTACAGGCGCGCTTGTCGTTCGGGCGGAGCCCCGGCTTTCAGACTCAGGGAGCCTGATTCGCCTCATCCCGTTCTCGACTGACTTCCTCGCGTTGCAAGGACATATAGAGTTCGCGAACAGTCAGGTCTTGTTGGTGGCTCAGATTGTGAAAGCAGAGACCGTGGCGGAAACGTGACCCCCGTAACATCTTGTTGTAGACGACCCGACAGGGTACGGGCCCACAAGGTACAGCGAAGGTGCCGCTGGTGGACGTACTTGCTGTGATCTCAGGGTCCTCTTCGCTGATTAGCCAGTCGGGCAACTGAACCTCGATCATCGTCTCCGCTGGGATCTTTTCGTTCAGGAGCAGCGAACATCCTTCTGGACCGAGGTCGATGAGGGTCGCTTCAAGGAGTTTGCTGGGTCCCTGCTCTTTGGATCGTGCGTTGACCTGGACGTGGCGAGGCAGGCTGGCACGATATGCGTCTCGCCGATTAAAGGTGCCCGCGTCTCCGAAGCCCGTCGAACGTTCCCTGGCCACCGGTTCCCGGTTGGTGGGCGGTATGCTCTCGATCAGCGGCTGCCAGAGTGACCAGAAGCGGGCGGCGAACTCATCGCCGCCGCGAGGTAGGAAGCGCAGGATGGTGCCGCCGACACCGAGGTGTAGGTGGTCCGGCGGCGCGGTTCCCTGGGCGGCGCGGGAGATGTCATCCGCGCTGACGACGAGGGGTGCCTCACCTCCGGTGCTGCCGCCGACGGGAAGGAAGATTACCTTTCTCGCGAAGATCCCCAGCCAGCCTCGCCGGGCCCGATCCGGGCGGCTGAGGTCGAGTGCTACACCCAGCAGGGAGAGGGTTGGCGAGTCGAGGAAGCGTAGCCGGTCCTGCCATTGCTCGACGAGGTCATCGATGTCGACGTTTCTGCTCGTTGCTCCTCCCCCTGAAATCATGGGCTCGGATTCGTGGTCGATCTCGACAAGGAAGTCTTTGAGTTCCTCGAAACGCTCGGTCGGGTCATCGACCTGGAAGCTGAGTTCCTGGCCTGCCCCGGTGATCACAAGGCGCTTATCAACGAGCCCTCGGACCTCGACTCGAGTGATCTCGTACAGCTTGAGTTCGATCTTTTCATCTAGCCCAAAGAGCGCATTGATGCGCCCCGAGGGAACAAACCGAAGACGGCGGGAAGAACCGATGAGCTCGCCAGTCACCGCCATTGGCCCCCTGTTCAGGGAGACGCTCCAGGTGAACAGTACCTGGTTGGGGCTCATGGTGACGGTGTCGCCGCGCGTGGCGAGCAAGACCCCGTACAGCCGAGGAGCGAGGGCTCCACCGAAGACCAGCTTCTCTTCTCTTGTCGTGATGACCAGTTGGCGCCGGATGCCAACAACTGAGATGTCGAGGATGTCATTTACGCGGACGCTCTTGTCGATGTCCTTCCACAGGCTCGCCTCGAGTCCTCCGCTTGACGTGAAGTTCAGTTCCGTATCCGTGAGAATGAGATCTCCGCGAGTCGAGATCACCTTGTTAACGAAGAGATTGATGCCTCCCTCTAACAAGACCTCGTTGTAGTCGTCGCGTAGCGCTTCATCAGCCGATCCAGCGGCTGGCCTGGGCCTCAGCATCTGGTAGATCGGCTCGAGCCCAACCCCTCGGAAGCGGTGGCACAGTCCACCCACTCCGATCTCCAAGAAGAATTCATCGTCACTGAGCGAGACAGTCTCGATGGCAGCTCGTGGTAACTCCCAGGCCATTGGACGGGTCCCGGGGCCCGGAGGGACCGCTCGGAAGAAGAGGAACTTGTCATCGATGCTCAAGTGGCCATCGTACTGCCCGTCTTCGCGCATCATCGTGCAGCGGCAGCGAACCACCTGGATGGCTGTGAAGTCTTCCTGGGTGTTCCCCATGGACTCTACATAGCATGACCTCGTTCGCCCTATCGGTGATCCCGTGGAGATACGGAGATTCGGCGTGAGAAGCTACGGTGCTCTTGAGTCGTACAGGTGAGCTCACGGACTTCGAGTTGGGCTCCTGCCCGTTGGTGCGTGATCCAGCGGGTGACGCAACTGTTGTTCTGGTTCGGCTCGCTGCGGCTCTCAGTGGGAGCACCCCAGATGGTCTCCAGGCGTTTGGCTGAGCGCAGATACAAGCTGAGGTAGGCGTTGCTGTCTGGGGCCGAGGCGGGAGCCCAGGCCTTCATATGACTGGTTCCAAGCTGCCCACTTTTGGTGTACATGCTCGCGTCAATGCCACCCTCATCGTCGCTCCGTCGCAGCTGCCAACCATAGCTATGCAGCGGCGTGGCGCCCTCGGGGATGTTCGCCAGAGGGTCGTCGTAGGGGACCCAGTGGCCGAGAATGTCGATTCCCACGTCAAAGTGCTCGGGAGTCTCGGGCAGGCCATCTGGAATGTTCATGGCGACCACGAGGACTCCGAAGTTCAGCGTGAGAATCGCTGCGACCGCGGCGAACTGGCCTCGTCGCATCATGTGACTTGCGCTCGAGATGGGGATGAGCGCCCCATACAGGAGCGCGCGCAGCGCTGAGACAGGGGTGTAGAGCAGCGCGCCCTTGCTGAGAAGCCAGCCTACAAACTGCTCGTCCCGGCTCTTTGTGCCGGCGAGAAAGTAGGCATTGAGTTCGACTTGTGGTTGGCGGGCGATGCTGGGAAACAACAGAGCTTGCAGCACGAGAACTCCGGCGAAGAGCATCAGTCGGCTTCGGGAACCGGGTAGTCTCGCCTCCTCCAGCGCAAGCGCGATGAAGATTGCAGCGAGCAGAGCGGCGCCGATAGGGGTGGAGAGGCTGCCGCAGAAGCGAGAACTTGAGGCCCACTGAACCACCCTTTCGAAGGTCTGTAGACGCTCTTCTACCTCTACGTGGTGGGGCTCGCTGGCCCGGGCGCTCTCGAGTGCCAGTCGTACCGCATCAACTCCTTCCTGGTTCACCGGCACTGCCATGTCGGGCTTATCGGGGAGGGCTTGCCAGTGTCGTTCGGCGGCGTCTTCGACCGCCCCGAGAACGGCAAGCTCCTGTTCATTGGGGGGGGGCGCGGTCGGCTCCTTCTGGTCCGTTTCCCTCTCGCCCTGGCTGATGTCTCCGCTGCTCACGGCGCACATACTACGTTGCTGAGGCAGCTCGGATCTTGCCAAGATGGATCCATGGATGGGTCTTCTTCCAACGCCTTCCCGGGTGCTGTCACAGCTCGCTACTGGGAACAGCTGCCCGAGGGACGGGTCCAGTGCCAGCTATGTCCCCGGCTTTGTGTGCTGAATGAGGGCCAGCGGGGCATGTGTTTCGTTCGGGCACGGAGAGGCGACGAACTCGTTCTGGCCAGCTACGGCCGCTCCAGCGGTTTCTGCATAGACCCCATCGAGAAGAAGCCCTTGAATCACTTTCTACCAGGGACGCCAGTGCTCTCCTTCGGTACGGCAGGCTGTAATCTCGCTTGTCGCTTCTGCCAGAACTGGTCCATCAGCAAGAGCCGCCAGGTGGACATCCTTGCGGACAGAGCTATGCCAGAAGGTGTCGCCGCAACTGCGCTCGCGTACGGCGCTCGTAGTGTCGCCTTCACCTACAACGATCCGGTGATCTTTCTGGAATACGCGGTAGATGTTGCCTCTGCATGTCGGGAGCGGGACATTCGATCCGTTGCGGTCACTGCGGGCTACATTAGCGAGGCGCCGCGACATGAGTTCTTCTCTTCGATGGACGCAGTCAATGTGGACTTGAAGGCGTTCTCCGAGCGGTTCTACAAGAAGTTGTGCGTCGGTGAGCTGGCACCGGTCCTGGACACCCTTCGCTTCATTCGTCATGAGACCAACGCCTGGCTCGAGATCACGACGCTGCTCATTCCTGGTGAGAATGACTCGGATGCGGAACTGCACGAACTCTCAGCCTGGATACGTGCTGAACTCGGGCCCGGGGTGCCCCTGCATTTTTCAGCGTTCCATCCAGACTGGAAGATGAACGATGTGCCTCGCACCCCTCTCAGCACTCTGCAGCGTGCCCGGCGAATCGCCATGGAGGAGGGACTGCGTTTCGTCTACACCGGCAATGTGCATGACCCCAGCGGTGATGCGACCTCTTGTCCTGATTGTGGTGCCGTCGTGATCCAGCGAGATTGGTACGAGTTGTCGGGTTGGCATCTCGACTCTCAGGGGCGATGTCAGACCTGCAGGACAGAGATCTCAGGTGTCTTCGAGGGCGAGCCTGGCAGCTGGGGTTCCCGGCGCCAGATGGTTCAGGTGGGCACGGGAACCTGAGCGTGATCCGAGGCAGGTTGGCATCCACCGGCCACTGCGACTATCCTTCCCGCCCGATTCGAACTGGAGGTTGTCATGATCCGAGAAGAGCTCAAATCAAAGTCCATCGCAGCCCTGAAGGCCGGTGACAAAGAGACTCGAGCGCTTCTGACCGGCGTGATCGCTCGCTTCCTCGAAGAAGAGAAGGGCAGCAACTTCAAGGGGTTCACCGAGGAAAGTGAACGGGCCCTGGTTTCGGCCTATGTGAAGACCCTCAAATCCGCACTGACACAATTGGCTGGTAGTGACCTTGCAGTTCGTTACCAGGCTGAGATCTCGCTGCTTGAGCCGTACATGCCGCAGCTGCTGGATGAAGCGGCGACGAGAGAGCTTGTTGCGCCCCTCGCTGAGGGTGCCCGCAATCTGGGGATGTTCATGGGTAGCGTGATGAAGAGCCATAAGGGCAAGGTCGATCCTGGCCTTGTGCGGCGCATCGGCCAGGAGTTGGGGTTGAGCTGACAACTGGCTACGGCTCCTTGTAGGGAGTCAGGGCTGGCTGGCTGGTCGCGGTGTCTGTCGAAAGCAGTGACGAAGGCCCTCTTCGGGTCATCATGGAGAAGCGCCAGAGGAGCAGCGAAGCTACCAGGCACAGACCGATGGCGAGCCCATACCAGATCCACATGGGGTCATCGTCAAGATAGAAGGCTCCGAGGACACCCACAGGGATGGCGACAAACCAGTAGCTCGCCAGGATCATCAGCAACGGGACTCGGGTGTCTGCCAGGCCCCGAAGTACGCCTACAGCGACCGCTTGAAGGGAGTCGCCGAGCTGAAAAATTGCGGCCACAGCGAGGAACTGCACAGCTATTCTTTGTACGCTTTCTTCGACGCGATAGAGGTCCACCAGGTGCTCAGCGAACAGGAAGATCAGAGTGCTCGAGATGAGCGCATAGATGAGCCCCGAACCCAGTGCTGTCCACCCGGCCCTGCGCATGGCGGGCAGGTCACCCGCGCCCAGGGTCTGGCCGACGCGGACGGACCCCGCAGCTCCCAGGGAAAGCGCGACCATGAAGAACAGCGCGGCAATATTCAGGGCCACCTGGTGTGCTGCCAGGTAGGTGCTCCCTTTGATCCCCAGGAGTATCGTCGCCGTACTGAAGCAGCCCACCTCGATCAGATACTGCAGTCCGACTGGCATCCCTACCGCACACAGAGTCTTCAGGAGACGAGGGTCGGGGCGCCAGGCTACCGTCGGAAAGCGTGCGAAGGTCGGGCTGTATCGCACTATCAAGAACAGCGGTGCAAAGAGCACAATGCGGCAGAATGACGTCGACCAGGCGACGCCTCGTACTCCCATGGGCGGGACGCCCAGGCCACCGTGCACGAACCACAGATCCAGAGCGAAATTTGTAATGTTGGCAAGCAGAGCGACCCAGAGCAGGGGGCGAGTGATGCTGACCGCTGAGATGTAGCTCTTGTAGGTGGCAAAGAGCAGGCCCGGTAGGACCGCCCAGCGCAGGGGCCCCAGGTAGGTGCGAGCCAGCTCGAGCATGTGTGGGTCGTAGCCGGCCAGTCCCAGGAGCCAGGGCACCGCAGTCATTGCCAGGACGAGGGGCGGCGTAGCGATGAGCGCCAGCCAGCAACCCTGCACCAGGCCATGGCTGCACTGATCCAGCCTTCCCGCCCCAAAGGCCTGACTGACCCATGGGTCCAAACCCATCATCAGCCCGATGCCCAGGATCATGATGCCGAAGAAGAAGGTGTTGCCCAGGGCCAGCGCCGAGAGGGCTTCGGCCCCCATGGGACCAACGAGGAGGGTGTCGACGAGCCCCATGCCAAAGAAGCCCACCTGGGCGACGATGATGGGGAAGGCGAGCTTCCAGAGGGCTTTGAACTCGTGCATCCGCGCCTCAGCTACTAAAGCTGCTCAGGGTGCTGGGCGGAAGGGCCTGCCGCAAGAAAGGTGAGTGGGGGCTCGTCAGCCCTCAGCTCACTGTTCTTGATGTTCGTATCAGGCGACCCGATCCGTGTCGTCCTTCGATGCCGTGCTCTTATCGATCGGCATATTCAACTCAATGCGTTCTGTCTTGCGACCGCTGGTGAGATCACTGCCGAATTCCCGAGCCATCGGGGTCAACTCGTCAAAGGAGCGTGCCTCGGGGAATGCTTCGACTCGATCCATCAGTTGTTCAGCGAGCTTGCTGGCGGCGACATCATCGTTCTTGCCGATTCCAGCGAGCATTGCGTCCACGCGTCTCGTCGAGTCGCTCAGGAAGTGCAGAGCAATGTTCAGGTCATCTCCCTTGCCTTGCGCGAGCTCGGTCTGGGCGCGGGAGGCTACCAGAGCCATTACAGCCAGCTCGGTGCCGATGTCGACGACGCGAGCGAGGATGAGCTGGCGCATCTCAAGCTTCGGTCCACGCAGGATCATCTGGTGGAAGAGGGCCCGGGCCAGCTTGCGGCAGCGGCCGTCGATCCACTTCATGTGGGAGCGGAGGGGACCCGAGAACTGTGAGAAAGAGCGCAAGAAACCGCCAACCAGGAGCTTGGGGTACCACACGCTGTAGAAGAGGCCGCACTTGATCACCGTACTCACCTTGGCTCCCATCGAGGAGCGAGAGTCGAAGAGGGCGCCGGCCATCCGCAGGTGCTTGTCGAGGGCCTCGCGGGCGAGGAACAGGTGCATGATCTGCGTCGTGCCTTCGACGATGCGGTTGATTCGTGCGTCCCGCATGGCTCGTTCCAGGGGTAGCGGCTGCTCACCGCGTGCTTCCAGGGACGCGGCAGTCTCGTAGCCCCGGCCGCCGCGAAGCTGTAGCCCAGCGTCCATGACTTCCCAGCTTCGCTCACTGTTGAACAGCTTGGCTGCGGCTGCCTCCATGCGAATGTCGGTGTCGCCGCGATCTGAGAGAGCGGCGCCGAAGCGGGCGATGGTGTCCATGCCGTAGGCGCTAGAGGCCGTGTGCGCGATCAGCGCAGCGGCTGCCTCGTGCTGGCCAATGAACTTGCCCCACTGGTAGCGGCTCTTGCCCCAGCGCGCCGCCGACTCGGCAATGCTCTTGGCGCCGGCCGCCGACATGGCTGGGATGCCGAGGCGTCCGTCGTTGAGCGTAGTCAGCGCGAGGCGCAGCCCCTTGCCCTCTCCCCAGAGAAGGTTCTCGGCTGGGACCTTGACGTCGGTAAAGCGCAAGATGCCATTCTCGATGGCGCGCAGGCCTTGGAAGTTGCAGCGGTGCAGGATCTCGATGCCGGGGTCGTTGCACTCGACGATGAAGGCCGAGATGCGATTGACCTCGCGGCTACCGCGCTTGTCGACTCCGGTCTTGGCCATGACGACTAGCAGATCAGCGAAGTTGCCGTTTGTGCACCAGAGCTTGATGCCGTTCAGGGTCCAGGTCTTGCCATCCTCACTGAGGGTGGCGGTGGTCGACATGTTGGCCGGATCGGAGCCAACCTGGGGCTCGGTCAGGGCGAAAGCAGAGACGGCACCATTGGCCAGCATGGGCAGGTACTTCTTCTTCTGGGCTTCGTTTCCGAACAGCTTCAGTGGCTGAGGCACACCGATGCTCTGGTGTGCTGAGAGCGTCGCTGAGGTCGACGAGCAGTAGTTGCCGATGACGCTCAGAATGCGCATGTAGTTGGTCTGGCTGAGGCCCAGTCCGCCGTACTCTTTGGGGATCTTGATACCCCACAGACCGAGATCGTTGAGTCCCTTGAAGACCGAGGCGGGAATGCGTTCCGCCCTGTCAATGGCTTCGCCATCCAGGTGCTCACTGGCCCACGCTTCGACTCGCGCGCAGATCTCATCACCGATCGCCTTGTCTTCGTCGCCCTGCTCGGGGAAGGGGAAGATCATGTCCTGATCGAGGTCGCCCATGAAGATGGACGCCATGTAGGACTTGCTCTTCCAGTCCAGTTCGCGGCTGGCCTCTGCGACGGCGATGGACGCGTCTTCGGCGTCGGAGCGGTTCTTGTTCTCGATGATCTGAGCTTCGGTCATGGTTTCTTTCTCTGGCGGGAACTCGCGAGGAGAGCGAGATCTCAAAAATGAATGAGTATTCAGTTTTGTGACTTTTAGAGCCTTAGAGCCGCTCCGTCAAGTCTGCCCCGGCACGAATTGATGACTGACACGCCGCCGGCCGGGGACGCTATTCTCTGTCCGTGGAAACTGTTCCATCATGGTACCTCTGGTCCCAGCCGCTCCTCTGCTTGCTGGTCTGCGTGCTGTCCTGGCGTGCGAGAACCCAG
>CAZEIY010000158.1:0-8699 GCA_964512375.1 uncultured Rickettsiales bacterium
TGCGTCCTGTTGCCCTGCGCTACGCAGAGCGCACCGAGGTTGAGGCTTCTATGCTTCGTGCTGAGGTTGAGGTCTTGGAAGAACGGTTGGTTCATCTTGGAGATGCCGTGAGTCTCTTGAGTGATGAGTTGGCTGGAGGGAGCAGATGAAGGATCTGCGTGACAAGCTGAAGAGCGCGCTGGATGTGGGGCCGGACCTCCTGCCAAGGGCCGGCGAGGCCGCTGGAATAGCGTGCTCAGGCGGCCTCGACAGCATGATGCTGGCAAGGCTGATGGTCCCGTTGCTGACCGCTCAAGGCTCAAGTTGCTTTCTCGCCTGGCTCGACCATGGCTGGCGACCGGACGATGCGCCCCGAGAGTGCGCCTTCGTGCGGGACCTCGCGGACGAACTGGGTGTGGGGTTCTATCGTGCGCAGCGTAGGCCGTCAGGGACCAGGGTGCGGGCTATTGGCCGGGAGGCTGCAGCACGCGAGCAGCGTAGGTCCTGGCTCGACTACTTGGCGCGTCGGGAGGAGGCGAGCAGGCTCTACCTGGGGCACCATCGCGATGATCAACTCGAGACGATTCTCCTACGTAGGGCTGAAGGCGTGCCTGCCCAACGGGCGGCATCAATGGCGAAAAGAAACGGCGTGTTTACAAGGCCTTTGCTTGGGTTTACCAAGATAGAACTTGAAGATTGTGCTCGACGGCAGGCCTGGCATTGGTTGGAAGATGTCTCGAATCGGGACCTTAGCCTCCAGCGAAACCGTGTTCGCAGTGAATTGAGGGGGCAAAGTGTTGATCAGAACTGGGTGGAGCAGACCCTCCGCGAAGGGGATCGTGCGCGGGCCTATCTCGACGAGCTTCAGCAACGAGTCGATGGAGTTCTCAATGGAGTTCTCATCCACGGTCGTGAGGGCGAGAGCGATCTGAGGGTCAAGAGTGATCACATATGTCGGCTCGACGAAGACGTCGCAATCCTTACTCTGCAGCGCCTGTGTGTGGCCGAGCATTCCTGTAGTCGCGTCCCACAGCGCGCCGCCCTCAGGCCACTGATCTACGCGATGTCTCGCTCCGGTCGCTCTCGCATCTTTCATCTCGGCGCCGGTTGGACGGCTCGCCTGAGTGACGGGGTCCTGGAACTTCGGCGCGGACAGCGTCTAGAGCAGGAGGGAGGCATGGTTGGTTTGCAGGCTGCCCTACCGCCTGGCCAGGAGGTCCAGTGGCCGTCTTTTGGCACCGTGCAGTTCAGCGAAGTGACTGCAGCGGACGCTCTGCGCATGCTTCGTGATTCCAGTGATGCAGGAGCACGGTTTGCCGTTTTCGACCTTGAGGACTTGGTCGGTCCCCTGCACGTTCGAGCTACTGGCATCGGCCTCAGGATCACGCCGTATGGCTCTGGTGGTACCAGGAAAGTTCGTGACGTCCTTGCAGATGCTGGTATTCCTCGCTATCAGCGAGCGAACTGGCCAGTCGTACTGGACGCCAATGGTCGGGTGCTGTGGTTGCCAGGAGTCCGCTCTGCTGCTTACGCACCTTTGAGTGGCACCTCTAGGGCCGCCGCGTTGCTGTACACTACTGCGTCGCCCGCTCAGGGGCGGGCATCAATTGCGCTCAAGGACCGGGTTTCATGAAGCAGGCACACAAGACATTCGCCTTCTGGCTCTTCCTGTTACTACTCGTCTTGCTGCTGCTCGCAGTCGTGAAGAACCAGAGTGTCCAGAGGGCTGAGCACCTCAACTGGACCGAGTTCGGCGAGAAGATTGCTGCGGGCGAGGTTCGTGAGATCACGGTAGCTGGCGATGAGCAGGTGACCGGCTTCCTGGAGAATGGCGCCGGATTTACAAGTCGCGGCCCGGTCAAGAGCGAGCCATTTCAGAAAAAGCTCAAAGGTAGCGGCGTTGCTGTGGAGTACGTGAAGGCACGGGAAGGAGGCTGGGGAACGGCCTTCCTACAATGGCTGCCACTGGTCTTCGTGATCATTCTTCTCGTTTTCTTCATGCGACAGATGCAGGCCGGTGGCGGAAAGGCGATGCAGTTTGGCAAGAGCCGGGCTCGGATGCTCAACGAGGAGAGCAAGCTCGTCACCTTCGAGGATGTCGCAGGAGTGGATGAGGCAAAAGAGGAACTCGAGGAGATCGTCTTCTTCCTGAGCTCACCAGAGAAGGTGACTCGGCTCGGCGGGAGAATCCCTAAGGGTGTGCTGTTGATGGGCCCTCCCGGCACTGGCAAGACCCTGTTGGCTCGAGCGATTGCCGGTGAGGCTGGAGTGCCTTTCTTCTCTATCTCAGGTTCAGACTTTGTCGAGATGTTCGTCGGCGTCGGCGCGAGCCGCGTGCGAGATCTCTTTGAGCAAGGCAAGAAGAGTGCTCCCTGCATCATCTTTATCGATGAGATCGACGCTGTTGGTCGCCATCGCGGCGCAGGCCTGGGCGGTGGGCATGATGAGAGGGAGCAGACCCTCAACCAGCTCCTCGTCGAGATGGATGGCTTTGAGTCGAATGAAGGAGTCATCTTGATTGCTGCGACAAACCGTCCAGACGTACTCGATCCTGCACTGCTCCGTCCTGGTCGCTTCGATCGACGAATCATCGTTCCATCACCCGACATGAACGGTCGCAAGATGATCCTGGACATTCATTCCAGGGATCTTCCGCTCGGAGATGATGTCGACCTCAAGGTGGTTGCTAGAGGTACACCGGGATTCACCGGAGCAGATCTCGCCAATGTCATGAACGAGGCGGCCCTGCTAGCGGCCAGGCGGGAGTCCGACGTGGTGGCAATGAACGACGTGGAGGTTGCCAAGGACAAGGTTATGATGGGTGCGGAACGGCGCTCGATGGTCATTCCCCCTGAGGAGAAGCGAACAACCGCTTACCACGAGGCCGGTCACGCTCTTGTCGCTGCATTACTGCCGGGAACCGACCCAATCCACCGTGTCACGATCGTTCCTCGCGGCAGAGCTCTTGGCCTTACTCAGCAGCTACCAGAGACCGAGCGATTCACGCGGGATAGGGACTCGCTCCTCAAGAACATCACGATCTTGATGGGTGGACGTGCTGCAGAAGAGGTAGCCCTGGAGCAGGTCACTACCGGGGCCCAAAACGATATCGAACGAGCTACGGAGTTGGCGCGCAAGATGGTCTGCGAATGGGGTATGTCCGAGATCATGGGGCCACTGGCCTTCGGGAAGAAGGAAGAGGCGATCTTCCTTGGGCGAGAGATGGCTCAGCACCAGGACTATTCAGAGCAGACTGCAATTGAAATTGACAGCGAAGTGCGTCGAATCGTGTCGACCTCCTACGAGCATGCAGTTGCTTTGCTGAAGGGGCACCTTCAGGCGCTGCATGATCTGAGCGCGACGCTCTTGGATCGCGAGACAGTTTCTGGTGACGATGTCGCTCGGGTGCTGCGTGCGTGTATGTCTGACGGCCTGCCTGGCGGCGGCGAGACGCCCGCCTGAGTTCGTCTCGGGCAGTGGCAGCGTTGATGAAGGCAGGACCCCTGCGTTGGCGTGGCGGCGGACTGCCCGTTCACCGTGTCGCGGTGATGGGCATATTGAACGTAACGCCTGACTCCTTTTTTGACGGGGGCAACTACAGCAATCTGGATGCTGCGCTCCGACGAGCGAGGGTCATCCTCGATGAGGGGGCCGACATCCTCGACGTCGGTGGAGAGAGCACCCGGCCAGGTTCGAGTGGGTGTACCGTTGATGAGGAGTTGGCAAGGGTGGTGCCTGTCATCACCGCACTGAGACAGGGGCCTTCTCCCTATCCGTTGCCCATCTCGATCGATACGAGCCGTGCCGAGGTGGCAGCAGCAGCTCTCTCTGCTGGCGCTGATGTGGTCAATGACGTGTCCGGCGGGGTTAGGGAACCAGAGATCTTGGAAGTGGCCGCAGATCATGGTGCGGGGGTCATCCTCATGCACATGCGTGGTCGGCCTCAGAACATGCAGGATCGCGTTGAATATGAGGACCTTCTGGCCGAGGTGATCCATGGCCTGCGACGTAGCTGCGGCGCTGCCAGCGCGGTCGGGATCCCGAGTGATCGACAAGCGGTCGATCCAGGAATTGGCTTCGGAAAGAGCGCGTCTGGCTGTCTTTCCCTGGTCGCTTGTCTGGCGGAACTCCAGGAACTGGGACGACCTATTCTCGTGGGAGCTTCGCGTAAGTCATTTCTCGGTGGCTTGTTCGGTCACGAGGAAGACGAAAGGCTGGAGGGGTCTTTGGTGGTAGCGAGTCACTCAGTCTTCTGCGGGGCTTCTATTGTGAGGGTTCACGACGTTGCACCTACACGACGAGCAGTAGACGTGGCCTCCGGCATTCGGGATGCTTCCAGATAATGATGATGTTCCTTGCCGATTTTCGTGTAGCTGACGTGTTCGATATCCTGGTGGTGGCGAGCCTCATCTACTGGGTTCTGCTCGTCCTCAAGGGAACCCGGGCAGTCCGGGTTCTCATTGGCTTGCTGGTCCTTGTTGCTCTGTATGCGCTCTCCCTCGCTGCTGGTCTCCACACCGTCCAGTGGATTCTTGAAGAAGTGAGCATCTATCTGGTGCTCACCATGATCGTGCTGTTTCAAGAGGAGATTCGCCGCGGCCTGGCACGGGTAGCGCGACCCCTGTTCGGCTCCAGTTCTCGCAAGGACACCCTGTCCATCTACCAGGAAATCGCGAGGGCCTGCTTTCGCCTCGCGGATCAAGGTCGCGGAGCGCTCGTGGTGGTCGAACGAGAGGCGTCTCTCGAGGCCCAATGCGAGCATGCCACCCCGTTGGATGCCGTTGTATCCGAGGAATTGTTGGTCTCGGTGTTTCAGCCCACCAGTCCCATCCATGACGGGGCAGTAGTCGTGCGTGACGATCGGGTCTCCGCCGCCGGTGTGTTCTTGCCGTTGGCCAGTCGCGCGAACCTGAGCAGGAGCCTCGGAACTCGTCATCGGGCCGCGATTGGGCAGACGGAGGACAACGACAGCATGGTCTTCGTCGTCTCCGAAGAGCGCCGCCAGGTCTCGCTCGGCTTTCACGGCAGCCTGCACGAGGTGGCTACTCCTGATGAGCTTCGGCTCAAGGTTCAGGAACTCCTCTCCATTGAGCAGGTGGGTTCGGGCGGGGCTGCTGGTAGGACAGAGGTTGTCGCCGGCTTACAGATTGATGACCAGGGCTCAGGGGAGGGGCAACTGTGATCTTTGCTCTTGGAATCTCGCGAGGGGGAGACGGGGGCCGATTCCGATTCGGAGACAACCTGGGTCTCAAACTACTCTCCTTGACGTTGGCCGTCCTGGGCTGGCTTCTTGCTCACGGGGAGCAGACCTACCAGGACTCGTTTGTCATTCCAGTGGACTATCTCCAGCCCGCCTCGCTGGTCTTGCTAAACGACACGGCCCTACCTGAGAGGGTGGTGATCCAGGTGTCGGGCTCTCAGGCCGCCCTCAAGGCCTTGAGGGCGCAACTCAGGGAGGGTGCCCTCGAGTACCTGGTAGATCTTGAAGAGGTGGAGCCTGGACGAACGGTGCATAGCTTCCGTTTGCCCCCTCTGGGTATGTCCTCGCTGGTGACGATGCAGACAGTCTCTCCGGCGGAGGTGGAGTTCCATTTCGATGCTCTCGACTCTCGGACGTTGCCAGTGCAGCTCCGGGTCCGTGGTGATCTCCCCAGTGGCTATCTTGAGTCCGAGAGGACCCTGGAACCGTCGTTTGTGACGCTGATGGGTGCACGTAGTGAGTTGGTTGATCTACACGCCATTCCCACTGTTCCCCTGCGGCTTAGCGATAGGAGACAGTCCGTTGACCAGATCCTGGCACTGGACCTTAGCGGCATGCACATGCATCCAGACTCTGCTTCCTCGGTGCAGGTACGGCTCGATATCGCGGAGGTGACGGGAGATCATCAGGTCGTCGGTGTTCCCGTCGTCTTTGGTGATGGCGAGCGCTTCACGATGGAGCCTTCGTCTTGTGAGGTGAGTCTCTTCGGCCCGCTGCCGGTGCTGGCTCAGCTGGGCTCGGGCTCTATTCAGGCGGAAGTAGTGGGGCAACTCGATGGCGAACGAGTCGGTCGATTGGATGCGGCTGATCTGAGTTGGAATCCACTTCGTTCGGATGATGGCAAGCCTGGAGTTTTGATTAGGGTCTCTCACCCCCGTGCAGGGGAGGTGGTAGTCAAGGATGTTGTCCCCCGATTGTTCAAGGTCACACTGGTCGAACCTGTGCCGCCAGTGGAGCAGCCAGAGGCCACCGAGTAGATGGGTCTTTTCGGCACGGATGGTGTTCGTGGCAGAGTCGGTGAAGGAGTGCTCACGCCGCGAGCCACCAGGGATCTGGCGTTCTGTTTCGGAATGGCCCTGCTGGAGGGATGCAAAGGGAATGCATCGGTGGCGCTTGCACGCGACACGCGCTTGTCAGGAGCCTCCCTTCGTGATTCCTGTGCGCGTGGCTTGAGGGGGGCAGGGGTGGCGGTTGTGGACCTCGGCGTGCTGCCTACGCCCGGGCTCTCGTGGTGGCTTGCCGAGTGCGGTGACCTGGCCGGCGGAATCATGATCACTGCCAGTCACAATCCCTGGCAGGACAATGGCCTCAAGCTGTTTGCGGGTAATGGTGGCAAGGTTTCTGACGATCTGCAGCGCAGGTGCGAGCAACTCTTTGAGTCGGAGGCAGCAGCGACAGGTGAGTGCGAGGCCGATGACCCCCTTGATATTCGAGACCTTCATGGAGAGGCATTTCGACTCTACCTTGCGTCGCTGGGACGGACCTTGCCAGGTGCCGACACACTTCGGGGGCGCCGAGTCGTCGCGGATACCGCGGCTGGTGCAGCGTTTGAGATTCTCCCCCTCGCCCTGAGCAATGCGGGTGCCCATGTGGTGAGCTGCGCTCCCGCTCCCGATGGCCGCAATATCAACGCTGGCTGGGGTGCGGTCGAACCCGAAGCCATGGCTCAACGGGTCGTAGAGGAAGGCGCGTGGGCAGGAGTGGCAGTAGATGGAGACGGGGACCGAATCATGCTTGCCGATGAACTCGGGCAAGTACACGACGGTGACGCATTGGTCGGTTTCCTCGCTGCAGCGATGCAGGACGATGGCACCCTTCGTGGCGATCAAGTGGTAGGTACGGTGACCAGCAACGGCGGGCTCGAGTCCTTCCTGAGCGCGCGGGGTCTGAGATTCATTCGCACACCCGTAGGAGATCGAAATATCTCAGCCGCGATGACAGAGCATGGCTTGAATCTGGGTGGAGAGAGCTCGGGCCACATCTTGACTCCCGACCTCTGCCCGACCGGGGACGGAACGCGGGTGGCCTTGCACTTGTTAGCTCTCGCCGCAGCGCATGGAGAGCCACTCTCGCAGTTGCTTGGCCAGGTCCCAAGCTTCCCAGCGGCTAATCGAAAGGTCCGGGTGGGAGCCCGACCCCCTCTGGAGTCTCTTCCTGTGCTCCAGGCCGCAGTAGAGCGTTGTGAGCAAAGACTCTCGCCGGCGGGCGGTCGCCTGCTACTGCGCTACTCCGGTACGGAACCAATTCTTCGTGTGCTGGTCGAGGGGCCAGATGAGAGTCTGGTAGAAGAGTGCGCCGATGATCTGGCTGCCGCCGCGGCGAGCAGTCTTCCGAGCCACCAATAGGTCCACAAGGACGGATGATGACAGTGAAGCTGGGTGTGAACATCGATCACGTCGCGACGGTTCGGCAGGCCCGGGGCGTCAGCTATCCTGATCCTGTGGAGGCTGCACGGGTGGCCGAGGCTTCTGGAGCAGATCAGATTACGGTTCACATCCGTATGGACCGTCGTCACATTCAAGATACGGACCTCTTCGCCCTGAAGGAAGCCGTTGCCACTCACCTCAATGTTGAGATGGCCGCATCCGAGGAGATGATGAATATCGCTGGCCGCTTGCGGCCGGCACAGGTCACGCTGGTTCCTGAGAGGCCTGGCGAGATCACCACCGAAGGGGGCCTCGACCTCAGCATTTCCGAGACCTTCATCGAGGTAGAGACGGCGGTCTCGACCCTACGAGACCTTGGAATCAAGGTCGCAATCTTCGCCGACCCGGACTCCCAACAGGTGGATGCGGTGGTTGCAGTGGGTGCATCTATCGTGGAGTTCAATACGGCGGCCTATGCTGAGGCGGATAATCTGTCAGATCGCACCAATCAGTTGGAGCGCCTGGCCGCTGCAGCTCGGCACGCTAAGGGCAGCGGCCTCTTCGTCGCAGCGGGGCACGGCCTGCACTTCGAGAACGTGCAGGCGCTGGTGCGTTTGGGGCTCTTCAGCGAGTTCAACATCGGGCACTCCCTGATCGCTCGGTCCATTTTTTCTGGCCTCGGGGCGGCAGTGCACGACATGAAGACGCTGCTAAGTGATGGCTATCCCGCATAGTCAGCAACTCCTGCTGGTTCCGGAGCAGATGGCTGAACTCGACAGGCGAACCATCGAGGAGTTGGGCGTTCCTGGCCTTCACTTGATGGAAGCGGCGGCTGTTGCCTGCGTCGAAGAAGTAACGACTCGATATTCGCGCTTCCTCGCGGAGGGCTCGCTCATTCTGTGCGGACCCGGCAACAATGGTGGAGACGGTCTTGCCATTGCGCGACTGCTCGGCGACCAAGGGTACAGGGTAGAGGTAGTTCTTCTTCGACCTGCGGCCGGTCTGACGGGAGATGCTGCTACCCAGTTGGAGCGGTCGCGTCAGGCCGGTGTCACCATGCGGATCGTTGATCTTGGCAAGCCGGCTCTCTCTTT